>CAYHSQ010000050.1:0-5265 GCA_964359365.1 uncultured Candidatus Saccharibacteria bacterium
TTTAAAATCGATGGCTGGTGGCACTACAAAACAAAATACATCCAGTATGAAATCTGTACGGGCGAAAACTTCGATCAAGCCCTTCAATCTACCTAACCTAGAACCCCAAAAAAGGATCGACCTATGCCGCTCCCATCAGTGACCGCATCTATCGAGTTAACCACCGAAAAATACTGGCAAGAGCTCGAAGCCTTAGCCATGGATGGAAAAATTGATATGGGATTATCTAATATGTTGAAAGCTCTAATCTGTTCACATCTTCGTGATACCAATCCACCAACGGCAAATACCGAACTCATAAAACTAGCCAAAGAACAACTAAAAGATGGGATTTGGCTACGTGAGGTCAACGAAAAAACTGGTGCTCAATACTATTTCGACATCATGGTCTATGTTCCAAACGAAGACCCATCAGAAGGACTTCGTAAGTTCTTCAAGCTCATTCCCAAATATCCAAACGGTAGACTCAAATATCTAGATGATCTGTAAATCCAAAAGTAAACTTTAAAACTAGCTCAGAAGCTAGTTTTTTTATACCTAAATCTCATACTATTGCTTTATTTTTAATCTTGTGATAATATATGGTTAATTAAATAAATCGCTATTTTATATAGCAAATAAATCTATGAAAAATTTTAGTAATGGTGGTAATAAATTCGGTGGCGACAGACCTCGTTTCGGTGGTGGTAAACCATCTTTTAACCGTGGTGGTGGCTTTAGTGGTGGTAATCGTGATTCTCGCCCTCAAATGCATCCAGCCGTTTGCAGCACTTGCGGCAACGCTTGCGAAGTCCCCTTCCGCCCAACCGGCGACAAGCCAGTTTTCTGCAACAACTGCTTCCACAGAGATGATCAAGGCGGTGGCAGATCCTTTGACAGAACTCCTAGCAATCGCACTCCTCGCGAAAGCTTCATCGAAAAAGGCCCAACCTTTAAGCCGGCTCCTCAGATGGAAGAGCTCAAGAAATTAATTTGGTCTATGAATGTAAAGCTCGACAAATTAATCGCAGCCACCAACAATCCATTAGACGCTAAAATGGAAAGTATGGATGCAGAAGCTGAAGAAGTAGCTGCTCCAGCTAAAAAAGCTAAAGCTAAGAAATCCGAAGAAGTAGACGAAACTCCCAAAAAGAAAGCTGTTAAAAAAATTAAGAAAGCTTAAATCTAAAAATATAAAACCCCTTGCAAGGGGTTTTATATTTGTTAATAATTACTAAATATGAAAAAAGACAAAATCATTTATTGGATTACCACCGGCGCCCTCGGTTTATTTATCTTACCCGGCATTTTCTACATCAACAGTCAGATGGCCATCGAAGGCACTCAACACCTCGGCCTCCCAGAGTGGTTTAGATGGGAAGCTAGTATTGCAAGTTTTCTTGGCGGCCTAGCTCTAGTCCTGCCATTTATTAACAAGCGTCTCAAAGAATGGGCTTACGTTGGTCTAGGCATCACCTATATTTCAGCCTTAATCGCTCATCTTTCTGTCGACGGCCTAATCGCCATGTCTTTCGCCCCGATAGTCACGTTTATTTTCCTTGCCATCTCCTATATCTACTACCACAAACTAAACGATTAATTTATTGGTTTGACAATAGAACTCCGTAAGCGCAGGCTATATAAGCACGCCCCATGAAAAATCTATTTAAAAAATTCTGGGACTCTCTTCTCTACATTACAAATAACGAAGAAGAGTCTCGCCACGAGCAAATCTTCGACATGGTCTTCTTCTTTATTAACACCATCGCCCTCATCTTGGGCACCTTTTTACTTATTAGCTACGGCGAACCCCACTGGGTCCCCTTCTTAGTCATCGAATACTCTTGGGCTCTCGACAACATGCGCCACAACCGCCCATAAAATTTCACCCCATTAGATGAAATAAGCTATCTAACGGGGTAAACAAAAAACTCGTGAATCTTCACGAGTTTTTAAATTAATTAATATGTGGCCAACCCCTCTTCTCCGCCATCATCCTCACCAGTGACAATCTCCACAATAGGACAAAATCTTTGCTTCTTCGCCCGAATCATGCCTATGCACAATTGACCAGTTTCTGAAGCAATCATTTTTTTAACACCGATCTTAAGAAAAATGATTAATATCACTAACAAAATTATCGCCAACAAAATTCCAATGAAAGCCCAAAACATAGTTGAGCCAAGAGCTGTTAAGATTAAACCGCCTCCGCCAACAATATAATGACGAAGCAACCAAACTAAAGCAAAAGCTAAAATATAAATTGGATAAATTCGCCTACCCTTCACAACGGGCCAGTGTTTAAAGTCAACCATCTCCATTTTTTTATTGTTACTATCAAAACCAGGCCTCTTAGCAAAAAGAAAACCGACTAAAGAGGCGAATGCCAAAATAACTAAAGCAATGCAAGTAACAAACAAATAAATAATAGAAACTGGGATCAAATTTAAAATAAATCTCCAAAACAAATTACACAGATTAGTCTGATCAGGAACTTGCCAATCCTTCCTCCAAAAATAAGCCACTTGGCAAACAAATCCACCCCTCTTGATTTTCATTTTCCAGCTCCTTATGAGAAAAACACTGGTTAAGTTTTCAAACAACTTGGCCAAATCATACAAATTAATCTAAATAATGTCAAATAAAAATCCGGCAACTAAAAGCCCCGGATCTACATCAAACCCCCATCTAATTAAATTTCTCTGTCGACTTCATCAAGTCACCCACGTTGTCCGGCAAGAAAAACCCATCAAACGCATCGAAGCGCTGAATATACTCCGTAATCTCACCCGTAAATTCTGATGGATTTGTAAAAATTTGCAGCAAGCCATTAGCCCGATCACCAATAATTTGCTCACTCGTAAATTGCTCACCTGAAGCCCTAAGAATCTCCACCAACTTCACAATATCCAGCGTCTCGTAAGCTGTGTGGTGCACTCTCGCCCCATGCTTATCAACATATCGCTGCACCACCGTATCAACATCACATCCCTCAGTAATCACAATCGCGGGAAAATTCGCGCAACCAAACGCCCGAGGAACATCAAACGCTGGCTTCAACACACTCAAAACCGAATTCTCTTTCTCAATCGTCACAACCTTCCAATGCATATAAGGCGTTCGGCGCATATATTCCAAAACAGCCTTTTCCCGGTCCCCAACCGCCACTCGATAAGCAATGTGATCAATTCCCGCCATCCAATCTTTAACCCCAGAAGTCGTTTGCCACTCCACAATCCGATCAATCTCATCTTGAATGTTCATAGTTAGAACTCCTTCGTCTCGAAAAAATTAATTAACCAATTCAAAAAACTATCCTCAAACTATCATGATCTAAATTTCCTAGCAATATTAAGCCTCAAATAAAAATGTTAAAATAAACTCATGAAAGTTTTTGCCATTATTTTACTTTTGGTTATCAACTTAATTTTTGTCTACCTGATTTACGATCCAAGTAAATCATTAAAAGAAAATCTCACTCGACCCGACACAATCAATAAAGAACTACAAAGTTTAGTTTTTGATAATTACATTTTAAAAATCCAAGAAACCGTCCCAAGAAATGATCCATCCGCTCTCGGCACTATTAATGGCGAAATAGCTAATAAAATCACTAAGATCAAAAAAATAATTTTCAGCTACCCCAATTCCAACGAACTTCTCCCTCCAAAAATAACCAAGGTCAACGACTCTCTAGCTCTAGCTAGCCTCACCTCCGACCATTCCTGCAACGAAACCAATGTTTATTACCCTATTAATCCCGCCACCTTCCAAACCGCCAAAATCCAATTAATTAAAAATTGCCAAACTAATTTATCCGAGCTATTTATCAACAACCAAAAAGTTACCTTTGAAATAGATAAAAATGGTTGCGACGTAAGCCTCTGCAAAGACAATCAAATCTCCTGCCTCAAAACCACCCCTCACCTCAAAAGTCTTTCCACAACAAATAAAAAAATCCTGCTCGACGAACCCCTCTTCTGTGACATCTCAACTAGCGGCACTGATTTTTTCCCCAACTTAAAAATCCGCCTCGATGGCTGGAATGCGGAAATTAACCATCTATATTTCACTCTCATCGTCGCCAAAGCCAAAGCCATAAACCAAGGTCAAGACGACGAAGTCTACAACATGTTGACCTACTACTTCGACACCGAAACTAACGAGCTAGTCCCCATCAGCTCCGTCCCCACTAACTTATTCCCTTTTGAATAAATACTCTCATCACACAAAAAACCAAAACCAGCTGTCATTCCTGCGGAGGCAGGAATCTTCAAAGTTTCACCCCCAAAATTTGTTTGGAATTATCTAATAAGGTAAAATTAAATCTGTCGTAAAAAAATATTTATAAAAATAAATGCAAAAAAATCAAGATCTCGGCCTCTTCCTTTTAAGACTAGGGCTTGCCTGCGTCTTTTTCTTCCACGGCCTAGATAAACTTAATAACATCGACGGCGTCATTGGCTTTTTCAGCAGCCTCGGCCTATCCGCCTTCTTTGCTTACCTAGTCGCCCTCATAGAAACTTTAGGAGGCCTCGCTCTTTTCCTCGGTCTCTGGGTTGAAAAAACAGCCTTAGCTCTCTCGATCGTCATGCTCCTCGCCATTTACTTAGTTAAATTTGGCAAAGGCTTTTTCGGCGGCTACGAGTTCGATCTCATATTACTATTGAGCGCTCTCGCCATCTCCATGATGGGTTCCGGTTCCTACACCGTAAAACACTGGCTCAAGAAATAAAATTAATCAAAAAAGCCCTTATGATAAGGGCTTTTTTGATCTTTACAAAATACCTATTTTTATGCTATAATATAAAAAGGAATTGAGATGATAGCGTTTGGCCTAAAAACCAGATGAGGAAAGTCCGGACACTTTTTCGAAATTCGAAAAAAAGGTAGCAGTCGCAAGGCTGTCGAGTATAAGTTTTAAGAGGCAACTTTTAAAATGAAGCTAGAGGTGCGAACAGAAACGCTAGTCGCCGAAAGGTTACTAGGAGCCATTATCTCAAGAAGGCAACTTCTCGGCTCAGTTTGGCCATAGAGACACAAAGCCAAAATGAAACGGCAAAATCCTTACCCGAGTGCAAGGCCGTGCCATTCGATTAGTTTAGGGCTTGCCCTGAGCGAAGTCGAAGGGAGTGCCGCATTAGACAAATTGTCATCTAAACAGAATCCGGCTTATCAATTCCTACAAAACACCCGCAAGGGTGTTTTGTTTTAAGTAATTTTTTTATTATTGTCATTCAGAGTCCAATTCCGTTCGATTTCTTATTTTTATAAGAATCGATTCGG
>CAYHSQ010000051.1:0-4912 GCA_964359365.1 uncultured Candidatus Saccharibacteria bacterium
ACATTTGAAATACTACCAATCACTTCATCGGGTAACTGAATATTAGTTTTTCCTGTAAAACCGAATTTTACTAAATATTTATAATAATCTTCTCGACCAATTAAGCTTCCAACATAAGCGGTCCCGGTGTTAATTGAACCTTCGATGATTTGCCTAATATTAACTTTGCCATGAGCTTTTAAATCCCAGTTCTTAATAGTTTTACCAGAAAGGATGATTTCACCGGTATCGTTATAAGTAGTGGCTTCAGTGATCTTATTAGTATCAAAGCCAATGGCCATAGTTAGAACTTTAAAGATTGAGCCCGGTTCATAAACAGCTTGGGTAACCGGATTGAGATAGGTATCGATAGCTGATTTACTAAATTCGTTAGGATCAAAATTAGGAATGCTAGCCATCGCTAAAATACTGCCGGTTTTAGGACTTGATACGATAATACTCCCCCCGGTAGCTTTAAATTTAGTGTAAAGATTTTTTAAAATCTCTTCACTCTTAGCCTGGATGTTTTTATCGATAGTTAAGCTTAGATCTTCACCCTGCTTAGCGTTAAAAGTTTTACCACTAGAAACTCTACCCGGGACTCCGGCCAACTTAGTCTCAAAAAACTTTTCTAAGCCATAACGACCGATGCGCTTATCATCCTTACTTGACGGACCAGTGAAACCTAAAAGATGGGCCGCACTAGTCTTAAAAGGATAATAACGATATTCTTCCTCATCCACATAAATACCATTAAGATTGGCTTTTTTAATCTTTTCAATATCACTGTCAGTGGCTCTTTTTAAGATTGGTCGATAAAGAGATTTGGTATTTTTCGTGCCAATTAAACTTTTGATTTTAGCTTCCGGAATATCTAAAAAATCAGAAAGATAATTGGTTGTTTCTTCAAAATCCCCAATCTCACCAGGGACAGCAAAAATAGTGGAATAGGTTTTATTGGTTATGGCGGGGATAAGTGCGCCAGCCTTATCTGTGAAGTTAATCACCCCACGATGCGGCTCTAAAAAACCAGCGAGCTGATAGGTATTGGCCGTCTCAGCCTTAGCAGAATAAAAAGAACCCTTTTTAATTTGGAGATTATAGAGATTTAAAATTAAATAGATGTAAGCTCCGAAGAGAATAAATATTAAAGTGGTAAAACGGATGCGATTGCCCATGGTTGGTCGATTGAAATATAATCTGGATTCTTGACCTTGACCAAACCCAACGCTACTGCTTGAGATTCAAAATCGAGGCTATTAATCTTATCAAAATATTGATTCTTCAGATCGGCGTTTTGAGATTGAAGATTGGCAAGAGTTTTTTCTTCTCCGCTAATATTTTGCTTCAAATCGACGATTTGATTGTAAAAGTCTACACCATAATAAGCACTCGTCAAAAAAATACCACTAAGAAAAACGTATGTATAAATAATTTTCGTGAAAGTCTTTTTTGGCTGAAACATTGTCATAATTTTATATAAATTTAATAGCTCTTAATTTGGCGGAACGGGCTCTGGGATTGGAATTAATTTCTTCTCGGCCACCCATAACGGCTTTTTTAGTAAGTAAGTTAACTTTTCCTTGATGGGCTAGATCGCGAAAGCCATTTTTAACTAGCCGATCTTCAAGCGAGTGGAAGCTAATAATTGCCACTCGGCCACCGGGCTTCATAATCCTCGGTAAAGAATCTAAGACTAACTTTAGATTTTCTAATTCGTGATTAGCGAAAATCCGAAAAGCCATGAAAGTCTTAGTGGCACCGTGAATACGACCACTTTTAGCGTTAGCTGGTAGAGCTTTTAAAACCGCTTGAGTTAAGTCGTGAGTAGTGTTCATCTCCCCTCTTTTAATTGCTTCGAAGATATTTTTGGCGATGCGCCTCGAATATCTTTCTTCGCCATAGTAGAAAATGACATTAGCAATCTCCTCTTCGTTTAAATAACTTAAGAGCTCTTTGAGTGGAGTGAGTTTATCACTCATAGTCATGAGAAGCGGCTCGTCTTTTTGAAAACTGAAACCACGGCCAGAATTTTCTAACTCATCGGAAGAAAGGCCTAGGTCCAATAGCAGGCCATCTAGGCCCTTTAGATGAAAACGCCTTAAAACATCTTCAATCTCTTTAAAATTACTTTCAATGCAAGCCACGTTCTTAGTAGAAAAAAGGTGGGAACAAAGATTAACAGCGCTAGGATTCATATCAAGACAAAGTAGCTTGCCGGTTGTTCCTAATTTTTCGTAGATCGCCTTGCTATGGCCGCCGCCGCCGAAAGTACCGTCTAAAAAGATTTCTCCAGGAAGCGGATTAAGAAAAGTTATAACTTCATTTAAAAGAACCGGGGTGTGGCTGGTCCTCGTGGTACTCGAAGGAACTGTATGACTCATAAATTAAATACCTATATTGCCAAGATTCTCTGCAATCTCATCGGACTTGGATTCGGTTTTAGTTTTGTATGCCTCCCAACGAACCCTGTCCCAAATCTCTAGGCGATTGTAGAGACCGGCCACCACAGCTTCCTTACCCAAAGAGGCATAAGTACGAAGATAGTCTGGTAACAAGACTCGACCCTGAGAATCAAGTTCGAGATTCATGGCCCCAGCCATCATCAATCTAACAAAGGCTCTGGATTGAGCTTGAACGATCGGAAGAGCGATTAACTTTTTAGCTAATTCGTCCCATTCCTTTTTAGTGAAAACAAAGAGACAGCTATCTAGACCTCTTGTGACCACTACTCCCTTACTGAAAAAACTCCTGAGCTTAGCAGGAATCGCCATGCGACCCTTGTCGTCGATTGTGTGTTGGTATTCTCCTATGAACATACGACTTTTTAGTGGCTTGCTACTTCTCCCCACTTTCCACCACTTATCTTTAATTTTAAGCCACCTAGCCACATAGTCAAGCACCTGAAACTGTGGAGAAGTGCTGTAAAAAAGCCTCATATAATGAGGCTTTTTTATTGTTTTAGATTTATAAAAAATTTAACCGAAGAAGCCTGAAAAAATTAAAATAAATCCTAATATTAAAGATAGTATTCCGTGAAAAATTAAAATTGATGAGTGGTTATATTTTTTAAGTATGTAAGGAATTTCATTGAAGTTAAATAAACAAAGAACGGCCTTAAGAAGCATTGCCCAACCGATAAGATTGATTAAAGTTGGATAATGACCAATGACAATAATTAAACCTAAAAATAAGTTACCAACTCCGACAATAAAAGGCAGTAAACTATTATGCCAATCGATAAGTGAAATAATTCTGATTAATTTTTCTCGGTTATAAATTAAAGCTAAGCCAGCGACCAAGAAGTAAAGTCCTAATACCTTTGTTAAAAAAATAGTTTCTAAAATCATTTATTTATTACAAACTTTTTTCAAAGCATCTAGGTCTTGAGCGGTGATGATGCGCCTGTCACCACGCGGCAAACCTTCGATAGTAAAACTCTCTACACTCATCATGTAGCTAGAAAAAGGAATGTCGATTAAACCTAAGGCATGTCCTAAGGCATGAGTTAAACTATTCGTGAGCTGACCAGCGCCATAGAAGAAATTAATATCAAGTGCGGCTTCACTCACCAAATCACCCTCCCCGATTTCTTTGTAAGTACTAGCTTCGCCTTCGTTGGCTAAAGAATTCTTAAGAAACTCCTCATTAGACTGAAGCTCACCAATAGCAAAAGAATCTTCTGGGGTGGGGCCGTATTTTTCATTTAGATCTCTTAAGGCCTGCAGAGCACCCTCTCTTTCGCTCCAAACTAAGTTAATAGAAAGATCGGCGGAATCGTCGTAGACAAAAAGCGGCTTGCCGTAGGCGGCTGTCCAGTTGGCGGCAGCGATCGTGGCGTAATTTTTTAACTCATCTTTAGTGAGAGTGTAGCGACCGTCGATATAGCCGATGCGAAAAGGAATAGCTTCTTTGCAATGAAGGGTGCTGCCTAATTTAACTACGTGATCTATAGGGGCGGCAGTTTCTGAACTCGGAGTGTAAGTGGGTAAATGAAAGTCAAAATAAACGCCAACATTAAGAGATTTAGATAAAAGATAAACCAAGGTACCGCCCAAGATTAATAAAATAAAAACTACAAACGTCACTTTCATAAAATAAGTATAACAAAAAAGCAGCCCGAGGGCTGCTTAAAATTAATTCGCATAACTATCTGGGAATAGCAGCGATGCCGACAATTTCCAAAAGAGTGTTTTCGGCAGGATATTCTAGTGGAACTTCTGAAACCCAAAATAACGATCTAGTTGGCAGCACTCTCACACCCTGCGCAACAAAAAAATCTCCGTAGGCTGCGTTAAATTCTTCGCGTGATTCTCTACGATTTTCTGAGTCTTTTAAAAGAACTTGCATGGAAACGAAGCACGATGCATCACCCCCAGCTTCCATCACAATTGCCAACATGTTTCTTAATGCCCGGAGGGCCTGTTCATAATAACCACCATCAACAACAGCCTCCCCTGGTAAATCCTTATCGTTACCGGTCTGACCAGAAAGTAAAAGTAATTTGTGTGTCAAAGGATCGATTAAAATTGCCTGACTATATAAACCAGGGGTAGGGGCTTCGTTAGAAGTAATAACAGTTTTAACCATAATAGACGGAGTCTCCTTTCTTGAGGTTAGACCATGAAAAGGTATGGGGCAAAAACTTCGGGATTACTTTTCACGTAGACACAGAAGCCGTAAAGAATTGAGGAAACTACAAGTCCGATAGCTGCCCAACCACGCATACTCTTGGCTGGGATTTCACTCACCTTAGTTAAAAGATACAGCACGAAGAAGGTGCAGCCGAACTTTTGCAATTCACCTATCGAATAGATGGAGCCAATTGAAATAGCAGCTAGGCCAGCAAAAATTGTTATCACTTGAAATAAAGTGTAGTTTTTATTTTCACTGAAATACCCACAAATTAATCCATTTACAAATTCTTTATTTG
>CAYHSQ010000052.1:0-1029 GCA_964359365.1 uncultured Candidatus Saccharibacteria bacterium
CGATCGGGATCATCTAAAAGAGCAATGTGATCTTCACCGACCAAGGAAGCCCAGTCATTGTGAACTCGCAAAGTGGTACCGGTTAGGCCGCCCTGAGAAAGGGTTTCGCTGCTATAAGGCTTCTGAACAAAATAAACAGAAAATTTTCTTTTCAGTTCTTCAAAGACATCGCCAGTACTAAGGTCCTCGCCTATATCACAATAAGCAATAACCCTGGCCTGCTCTTTTCTCACCTTGGCATAAGGTGACTCGTCCCCAATGAAAATTAAAAGTGGTCGAATCGCTTTTGGCATTTCTACATTGCGAGCATAATACAAAGCAGTTAGCTCGTAAGTCTCTTGTGATGATCCACCACCATCGCCCTCGAGCACCAAACTATTCATCTTTTTCAGGCTATCCTCACCCGTGGCAAAATCCAAGGCCTGCAAAGGATATTTTTCTCGATTGGGGTTATAAGCATCACCAGTAGCCCCCCAACTAACCTCTACATCATTACCCATGTATTCGGTTTTAGCTTCATGTTCGATGTATGGAAACTTAGAAAACAACACTCTAAGAAACTTCTCTCCTACTGAACCAGTTTGATCAACATTAATAATGAGAGGATTTCTGCAATTAGTTTTGAGCGTCTTGGGTAAAAGATCGGAAGCCTTAACACCCTTATCAACCGCATCTACAAAACTAGTTTTTGCACGATGACTGTAATCATCTCTAGCACTACTAAAGTCATGACCACCACCCCAAGAAACTGGCTCATAATCACCACCTTCAGACACGGGACACCTCCTTTTCAAAGGACAAAGTTAATTAATAACCGTCTGGAATATTACTTTTATTATTGATAAGTGTCAACCTTTACAAATATTTAAATAAAGATTATTATACAGGAGGTTTATTGACAATCAACCAGAAGAAAGTGAGGTGCCTCATGCTAGTTGGCGAATATGAAATATTAGAAGAAATTGCTGAAGGTGGTTTTGGAGTAACGTACAAAGTTAAGCACTTAGAATTAGGCGAGCTGGCCTGCTT
>CAYHSQ010000052.1:1039-4842 GCA_964359365.1 uncultured Candidatus Saccharibacteria bacterium
CAGATGACGAAATTCTACGAGAAGAAGCCCGGATTATGTGGAACCTAAGTCATTACTCCATACCAGCAGTTAGAAGTTTAATCCAAATGCAAGACGACAAATTGGCTTTAGTGATGAGTTATGTCCCTGGTCCAACGCTAACTCAAATTGTTGAAAAGTTGGCCGATCTAGGTAAGCAGCTCGATCCAATACATGTAGCTTGGATTACTGAAAGAGTGCTAAATGCTCTACGCTACATTCACTACAAAGGTGTGGTGCATGGAGATTTAAAACCTCACAACATAATTGTGCAACCTAAAAATCATGAAGCCTCGATTGTAGACTTTGGTCTGTCCCAATTAAAGCCGAAACGAAAAGCTGGAAATAAGGGCTACACTGAGTTCTTCTCTGCCCCAGAAGTGGTAGCCGGAAGAACTATTTTACCCGAAGCAGACCTCTATAGCTTGGGTATGACAATGATCTTTGCTTTGACTGGCGACCCAGAAAGGTTGAAAAGTAAAGAAGTACCGAAAAGCACACCAGATCCAATGGTCAGATTCATCGAAAGATTAATCGTGAAAGATCCAATACATAGGCCAAGATGGCCAGAAACACCAGACGAGCCAGATTTATGGGATGAGTTTAGGCAAGTCCGAATAGACTGCTTTGGTGACTCGAGATCTCATCTCGAACAAATTCCCGGATTCTAAAGTAAATACAAAAACAAAGACCGATCAACTGATCGGTCTTTTTTATTTATAAAATTTTTAGTTCTTCGAGGGTGGCCTGATAAGAGTGTAAGGCTTCAGAAAGAAGTTCTTTGGTGGTTTCCATGGCTGGATCCTCTCTTAGAGATTTAGCTAACGTGTGGGCTTTGATTAATTCGTTAATGCCGGGAATTTGCTCTTCGGAAATATAACCTAAGCGCTCATCAATCCCCTGACCAGGGAAAGCGCGGGCTTTTAAAATCTCGTCTAGAATATCGTCGGCTTCGCCTAGGGCTAATTTGATGTGCTCGATACTACCCGAATGATATTTCTTAACCACGCCTTTCCAATGACGAATCGCTCGCTCCTCACCTAGACCGGCCTTGCCCTTACTATCAAAAAAATAATGATCGGAAGTTTCTTCAAAGTAGCTATTTTTAATAATTAAGATAACAATGCCGACTAATAAAATAAGGCAGGTGGTGGCCGAAGCTAATTTAATGAAAACAAAGTTATCGTAGATTAAATGCCCTATAACAGGGATGTTTAAAATAAGGCTGGTAACAAAATCCCCCGCCCCTGTTAAAACTTCTTTAGCGCCTATTTCGTTCATATAAATAACCCAAGCCTAAAATATCGGCTTCGCGCCAATGTTGGCCAATTAATTGAAACCCGGGAGGAATAGAAACAGCTGGCAGACCAGCAAGGTTCACTGGGATGGTTAAAATATCTGAGAGATACATTTCTAATGGATTGGAGGTTTTTTCACCAAACTTAAATGGTGGAATGGGCGAAGTGGGAGCGAAAATAACATCCACTTCTTTGAAAGCTTCGTCAAAATCTTGCTTAATTAGGGAGCGAACTTTCTGCGCCTTGGCATAATAAGCATCGTAGTGACCAGAAGATAAAACGAAAGTGCCTAAAATAATGCGACGCTTCACCTCGGCGCCAAAACCTTCAGTGCGAGCGTTAACGTAGAAATCTTTCAAGGCTTCTTTGCGACTACCTTCACTTGCATAACGCATTCCGTCAAATCGAGCGAGGTTAGAGCTGACTTCGGCAGGCATAATAATATAATAGCAGGAAAGAGCGTATTTGGTGTGGGGTAAGCTAATGTCTTTAAATTTAATACCAAGGGATTTAAAGTCTTCGATCGCCTCTTGCATTTTTTTAGCAATTTGCGGATTCAAGCCTTCGCTAAAATACTCTTTTGGAATACCCACAACCATGCCTTTTAATTTTTCGATTGAAGGATTTAATAAATCTTCGCTGTAAATATTTTCTACGCTCGTGGCGTCTTTTGGATCAAAACCCGAGATGGCGTGAAAAAGAGTGGCGGCGTCTTCAACGTTTTTTGTGAAAGTGCCGATCTGATCGAGTGAGGAGGCCATGGAAATTAAGCCGTAACGAGAGACGGAGCCGTAAGTAGTTTTCAAGCCGACCACCTCACAGAAGGCGGCGGGCTGACGGATCGAGCCACCGGTGTCGGAACCTAAGGCGGCTAAAGCTAAGTCGGCCGAGACAGCGGCGGCGGAGCCGCCAGAAGAACCACCAGGTACCAGGCCTTCGCCTTTCGGATTACCGGTAGGGCCGAAAGCAGAATTCTCGGTTGAAGAACCCATCGCAAATTCATCGAGGTTGGTTTTACCAAGAAAAATGGCGTCATGCCTTTTGAGCTTTTTAATGACAGTGGCATCATAGGCGGCGACATAATCTTTTAAAATTAACGAACCAGCGGTGCATTTTTCACCACTGATTAAAATATTATCCTTGATGGCAAGAGGGGCGCCAGCCAAAAGACTTAGCCTTTTACCTTGAGCCAAATCCATATCCACTTTTTCAGCTTGCTTAATCGCCTCAGCTTTGTTTAAAGATAAGTAAGCGTTGAGCTCCTTGTTTGCCTTATCGATTTGTTTATAAAAAGACTCGGTAACTTCTTTGGCAGAAAATTCTTTATTAGTTAAGCCTTCGTGAAATTTTTTGATCGTAAGATTTTCGAGTTTCATAAAATTTTAGGAACTTTAAGATAGCCTTTTTCAATTTCTGGGAAAGCTTCGACGACCCGACCGGCGTCGTTAATAGAATCGTGGGTTTCGTCGATGTCTCTAGAGTCATCACGAAGAGAATTTTTAATATCATTACCACCGATCATTAAAGGAACTTTGGAAA
The DNA here is from genome assembly GCA_964359365.1 of uncultured Candidatus Saccharibacteria bacterium. Lineage (GTDB taxonomy): Bacteria > Patescibacteriota > Minisyncoccia > UBA6257 > UBA11618 > JAHFLM01. The sequence continues at coordinate 3,895 of CAYHSQ010000052.1, forward strand.
CATCTAGGGAATCCAACTCTTTGAAATGATTCATAATACTTTCCAAGTCTTTAGCAAACTTATCCATTTCTTTAGTGGAGAGCTTCAAGAGGGCGAGCTTGGAAAGATGGAGAATACTGTCTTTAGTAAAACTAGGGGTTTTGGAATCTGAATTCATGATTATTTAGTACTTATTAGTACTAATAGGATAGAAAAAATGAGGCAAAAGAGCAAGTCGAGAGCAGACAAGGAATAGTAGATTTAAAAAATAAAAAACACGTCCCGATCGAGACGTGTTGTATTTTAAAACACCCAATGCACAAACCTAAAGAGGAAGCGCTCTTATTCCTTTAGGAGCGTCGGCGTCCCGTGCCACTTTCGAGTAGATCTAAGAAAAGCCTCCGTGACTCAACTATCGTATCGATCTACCTACATTACCTCCACTTCCTTGCCGCGTGCATCCTTGGAAAAACCTTGGGTGTTACCCTGTTAAAGAACGTGAAGTTTCATTCTACTCTTTGGGTATTATTTGTCAATAGCAAATAAAAACACCCCAGAACCGGGTGTTTTAGTGTGTTTATGACTTAACCACAATATCCTGAGTGCCGCGACGGACGTCGAAACGACCCGTATCACCCTCATCGACATGAAGAGCTAAATTAATGGCCTGATCTCTAAAAATATCTCGCAAGCTTTGCCCCATCTTTTTGGCGATTTCTTGCAGAGTGGGATGAACCATGGAGGTTGAACGCAACTCGGCTAAATAAACCAGAGAGGGTAAATCGCCGGTAACTCGACAGGGAACGCGAAAGCCCATAGGAATAAAGTACTGAAAATCAACTGACTTGAGATCGTTATTCCGCGAAAAAGAACTACTAGCATTTACAAAGTCTCTAATAAGAACTCCGGCTTCACTCCTTAACTCGGGTGAAAGATTGCTTAAATACCAAGGGTGAAAACCATAATCTA
>CAYHSQ010000053.1:0-4739 GCA_964359365.1 uncultured Candidatus Saccharibacteria bacterium
GTGGAATCTATTCAATATGGATAAAAAATAAATTAAATAAAGTTTGCCTCTGAATGACAGGGGCGACGAATTTAAGATTAACTAAGCGATTCCAACAACCCACTCAAGTCTTCTGGCAACGGAGCTTCGAATTTGAGACGAGAGCCGGCTTGATCGGTAAATTCTAAGCTAGAAGCGTGGAGAAATTGGCGAGGGAATTTTATACTTGGCTTCTTTTTACCATAGAGAGAATCACCTACTATCGGGCAATTGATGGCGGCGAGATGGACGCGGATTTGATGGGTACGGCCGGTTTCTGGAATAACTTCTATGAGGGCAAATTTATCTTGAAAAGTTTTTAAAACGTTGTATTTGGTCTTGGCGGACTTAACCATTTTTACATTACCATGCGTGGTGTGGATGGTGCGTTTGACCGTGCCACTTTTTAAGCCAATTGGTAAATCGATAAAGCCTGAAAAATCTTTAGGTAGGCCTTCGGTTAAGGCTAAATAGATTTTAGTAAAATGATGCTCTTTAAAAAGATTTTTGTAATAATCAAAACTCACCTGATTTTTAGTAACCAAAAGAATGCCGGAAGTTTCTTTATCTAGGCGATGGACTAAGCCGGGGCGAAAGTTAGGTTCGTCCCCCACCCCCTTAATTTCTGGATAATTTTCTAATAGCCAATCAACAAGTGATGGTTCTTTGTGAGCCTCATCGCTGTGAACTAAAAGGCCGGCCGGTTTATTTAAAATTAAAAAATCTTTGGTTTCGTAGATGAGATGAGGGGTCATTGGTGCGCTCACGAAGGATTGAACTTCGGACCCTTTGCGTGTCATGCAAATGCTCTACCACTGAGCTATGAGCGCAGAATCGTTCCATTATTATGCCCTGAAATAACCCTAAAAAGCAAGGCACACCCCTTGTTTTTTTTTGGTTTTTCATTATAATTTCTGTGGGTGCGTCGCATAGCGGCAATTGCATGTGGCTGTAGACCACACGACTTTACGTCTCCGGGGGTTCGAGTCCCTCCGCACCCACCAATAAAGAAACACTCCTCTCAAAAGGGGTGTTTCTTTATTTATGAGTTAGGGGGCGAGAAAGACGGAGGCGCGGCTGGCGCCGAGTCGGGGTCGCGGAAATTTTCAGAAGAAAATTATCTGTGACCGAATCCCTCCGCACCCACAGATAATAAAATACTCCTCAAACCGTCATCCCGGAGTACTCAGGAGTTTATCCTGTGGGAGGATCTCATTAATCTTAAATATTATAATAGTTTTTAATGTACTGGATCCCGCATCATTTCCGATTGAGTACAATCGGGTGCGGGATGACAACGTGGGTAATAAAAAAATCCCCGACCGTGAAGCAATCGGAGATTTGAGAAACTGACAAACGAAACGAGGAAACTTACTCTTTGCGAAGACGATCGTGACCGTCGAGGTTGGGGTGAGTTTTCATCACCTGCACCTTACCGAACTTGCTACCAACCGCGAAGAGTTCGCCGTCTGGAGAGAAGGCGGAAGCAGTTGCTTCATCTTTCTCTTCAAAGCTCGTCCAAAGAGCAAGGCGACCCTTCTCGTCGTAAACCCTGGCTTGGCGACCAATCAGAAAGCTGGCCGAGCCGTTTTTTACAACAAAGTGATGCGGTACAAGACCATTGGATTTCTCCAAATCACTTTTTTGAAATTTGAGCTGACTATCTTTCGACGACAAGCTAAAACTCAAAAGCCCTTGCTCAGAAGTAACAACCAGATTCGCTTCGCTGTAAGAATCAACAAGCTTGATATTACTACCAAACCTCTTGGACTTACAGCTACCGAACACGGCAACGAGCGAGCCGCCGTCTTCCCAGAACAATTGATTAGGCTGGGGACCACCGAAGAATTCGGAAGCGATGCATTGCTGCACCCTTCCTTTTTCGTCGTGGTCAAACACCAAGATGCGAGACTGGAGCTTCTCGAGAATCGAGACCGCGAGGCGACCGTCGGCTGAAATGGCGACGGCTGACAGCGGAGCGAGTTCGAAGCCTTTGATCGACCACAGAAGCGGCTGAGCATTAGTATCGAAAATCTCGTACACACCAGGAGCGGCTTCGATGTTGGTTTTCGTGATCCCGATCACTCGGGGCACGATCCCTTGATAACTCGTAGTGAGAGCGACGACCTTGCGGCTGTCGCCCAACACTTGGCGAGTTTGACCATCGCTCACGTCATAGGACTCGAGACCTTCATTCCGGCCGATCAGGAGATCGTTTTTGGAAGTGAAGGCGAGAGCGGTGACGCTGTTTGGTTCTGGCAATTCTTCGCCGAAGCAGACTTCGGAGAAAAGAATCGACAGGAATCCAGCCAGAATGGCGTAGATGATCCCGAAACTTCTTACGTGTTGGCAAAGCTTATTCCACATGACACAGTTCCTTGAGCTGGGGAGTTTTCAAGACTCCGACAATTTTCAGAAATGGGAGATGGAGTCCACGACTTCATAAATCCCGACGATGACTGCAAGTGCTGCAAGCCATTGGATAGCCTGAGGCACTAGAGCGTAAGCCACGAAAAACCAGAAGCGAGACACTTTGTAGCGACTCATTTTGTCCTCTCTCTAGTTCCACTCACGGTGGGCTCACGATCTTTGAGATCCATGAGTTCCATAACACCGATGAGTAATGCGCTTCCTAAAAATAGAAGGCTGAAACTTGGAAGTAAGCCGCAACCACACACCACGTAAACCAGATACTTTGTCATTTGATAGTCTCCCAGTTTTTGGGTCGCGTAGTCATGACCTCATGGTGAGATCGACTACTAGAAATGGGTTTACCGATTTGGCTAATGCTCCAGAAGAAGCCGGCCATCATTAAGACGATTCCCAGTGACACGAGTAACTCAAACCAATCAGCCGACCGACGATTTATACGACGCATGCGATTCCTTTCGTTTGTTTTTGAATCAAAGGACGGAAAGGTCGAAGTGACCTTCGTGGTTAGATTATATCATATAATACGTGGTTTTGTCAATATAAGATAGATTTTGAGGCTTTTGTGAGTTAATATTGACTTTATTAGCTTTTTTGTGGTATAATTAGAACAGAACACAAACAGGCCGCGTGTGCCTGAAAAAGTGAGTTTCTGAAGTATCTCAAGACTAGGGAGTGATGATGAAGACTTCTTTCTTGCTATCTGCAATCGGATCGTTTCTGGGAACAATTCTCGCAATCCTGATCTTTGGCCGGCAATGTCAAGAACCTCAAAGTCAGAAGAAGAAACCGGAGAAAACTTATTCGGTACTTCAGATCAGCAATGAAAGACTGGTTTTGGGGTGGGGCGAGCAGCAGATTGAACGCTACTATGATTTAGTTGTTGCTGAAAAAACAGACGACGAGACAGAAGATGGCTATGGCGGAATTCGCAGAAAAGTGAGGGTTAGGTGGCCCAATAAACCAGAAAGGATACCAAAACAGATTCGGCTAATTGAAGAGATTCGAGCTGAGGTCGTCGACTGAAAGACTCTCCCTCGAAATCTAAAGCCCCGGTGAAGCACCCGGGGCTTTTTGTTTTTAAATATTGAATAGATTCCACGTCTCAATTCCGAATCGATTCTTATAAAAATAAGAAATCGAACGGAATTGGACTCTGAATGACAGTTTAAAAAAACCAGTCACATTGCGTGGCTGGTTTTAGATTATTGGGAGTTCGTAGAGAAGATGGTAGGCGTGATCCATTCGAAAACATATAGGATGATCGCCATTGATACAGTCATGAGAAAAATTGCAAAGAATACAATGGCCACCATCTAAGATAATCATTCCATCACAATTATGGCAGCGAATTATTAATTTTTGCTTGGCTTCGTGGGGACAATGGCCCTCACATGGAAAGGGTCCGTCAGTTTGCCAAAAAAGTCTACAGGTCTTGTCCGGACAAAGGATATAGGTAACTCTAGACTTCAACTCACTCACTTTCATGATAGATCTCCTAAAAAGAGCTGGCTTAGTTTAGCTCCTTGGGAGAGACTGGTAAATGGGGGTAATTTTGTTATGATAAAGCGCTACAAAATGGAATTGGGTTTTTGGGGAAAATTAAAGAGGCCGATTATGGCTATGGCGCCGATGGCGAATGTGACGGATGCGGCTTTTCGGCTGTTGTTTTTGAAATACGGGAAACCGGATGTTTTTTGGACGGAATTTGTGTCGGTGGAAGGGTTGCTTTCGGCGGGGCGGGAAGAATTACTCATGGACTTCTGGCACTCCCCGCTTGAGAAGCCGATCGTCGCCCAGATCTTCGGCTCGAAGTCCGAACAGTTCGAGAAGGTGGCTTTAATGGCTAAAGAGCTGGGATTTGATGGAATTGATATTAATATGGGTTGCCCAGATAAAAGTATTGAGAAAAGTGGTGCGGGGGCTAACCTGATTAAAAACCCAAAGCTCGCTCGCGAGATAATAAGGGCGTGTAAAAAATCGGGCTTGCCGGTGTCGGTGAAAACTAGAATTGGGTATAGTAAAAATGAAATTGAAACTTGGTTACCGGAAATTTTAGCAGAAGGGGTGGGGGCTTTAACGATTCATTTGCGAACGAGAGATGAGATGTCGGACGTGCCGGCGCATTGGGAACTCGCGTCACAGATTGTCGAGATAAGAAATAAATATTCACCCGAAACAATTCTTTTGGGTAATGGCGATGTGAATAGCTTGGACGAGGCTCATGAAAAAATAAAAGCGAGTTGCTTTGATGGGGTGATGTTTGGACGTGGAATGTTTGGGAACCCGGG
>CAYHSQ010000054.1:0-4495 GCA_964359365.1 uncultured Candidatus Saccharibacteria bacterium
ATTTTCCCAAACAACGAATCTCTCTAGATCATTTTCGCAAATTGGTCTAAGAATAACTTTTTTACCCTTGCGAAAAACTACTCTATTTTTTTGCCTACTCACAACGCACCCCCTTTATCAAAGAACCTATTTCCTAAAGCAGGACATCTGCTCTAGGGCTGAATAAAAAAATCTCGGCTTTTATTCAGCCGAGATTTTTTTAAGAAATCAGTGATATTTTAGAAATTAAACAAAAGACTTAAAAAAATCACAGCTGAACACAAACTCTGTTTCGTGAGACACGAAAAAACCACCATTAATAATGGCTTTGTAATTTGCGTTCATTTTGTGACATTTTAAGCTTGTCATTTTTATATTATACTATACTAATCTATATATGTCAAGTAAAGATCCTCTTTTAAAAATACAAAAACAGCCGCCCTGGGCGGCTGTTTTTGATTAGTTGATCTTACTGATCAATACTTCGGTGAAGGTTTGGCGATGGCCCTTTTTCTTCTTTTCTCTAGTTTTGCTGTGATATTTAAAAACGATCACTTTTTTAGCTCTAGCTTGGTCTAAAACCTTAGCCTCAACAGAGACCTTAGAAAGAAATGGCTGCCCGACTTCGGTCTTATCACCGTCGTGCTTTAAAAGCACCTTATCAAAAGCGACGGTGTCCCCGACTACCTTCTCGAGTTTTTCAATTTTAAGCTTATCCCCTTCGGAAACTCTGTATTGTTTACCGCCGGTTTCAATGATTGCGAACATAGATTTAATTGGAGTTTATGATAACAAGAATCGCTATAAAAATCAAGCTTGAGGCAAAGAGACTGCTAAAAAGAGCTAAAAATGAGAGGATGCGTTCCCGCTGGTAGAAAAACCAAGAGATGAAAAAATTAAAGCAGTTGATGAATAAACCAAAGCCTAGCATGCCCAAGCAATAATATTTACTACCTAAAAAATCGATGCCGGTCACCGTGTCATAGCGGATTAGAAGCAGGTGTTCAAAGTCTCCCAGTTTTACAAAATAAAAAGCCCAGCCTAAGAAAATAAAAAATACAGAAAGGCCGTAGAGAATGAGAAAGAATTTGTTTTTATAAAAGACCATGTTTAATTTTATCTCTTAAGGACGCCATTAAATCTTCCATGAAAGTGAGGTTGTGAAGGGTGATTAGAGTGCCGGCCAACATTTCGCCACCTCTTACCAAGTGAGATAGGTAGCCACGACTAAATTTATTAGAGCAGGTATAACAGCGACAGGTTTTAGAAATGGGATCTTTGCTAGTTAAAAATTTACTGGAGCGAAGGGAAAGCTCGCCTTTATTAATAAGGGCGGTGCCGTTTCGGCCAAGTCTCGTTGGGATCACGCAGTCAAAAGTGTCTAAGCCGGCTTTGACGCCAGCAATAATATCTTCCACTTTACCAATACCCAAAAGATGCTTGGGTTTGTTTTCGTCTAAATATTGGTTGGTCCAGTTCAAAACCTGATACATCGTCTTTTTAGATTTACCAAAAAAACCACCGATAGCAAAACCACTGAAATTTAAAGAGTTAATATACTTTGCACTAATTTCCCGGAGGTCTTTAAATTCACCACCTTGGACCACACCCCAAAGTTCCTGCTTCTTTTTATTCTTGAAAGCCTTGAGGCTGCGCGCCGCCCAAGCGTGAGTACGCTCCATAGCTTTTTTAGTATAATCGTAATCAGATAAAGGTGAGGGGCATTCGTCAAAAGCGATGATAATGTCAGCCCCCAAGTTCTCTTGGATCTTAATGGATTTTTCAGGGGTAAAAAAATGCCTTGAACCATCTAAAAAAGATTGGAAGGCGACGCCCTCGTCGGTCACCTTAACTAGGGGCTTACGATTTTTAGTGCCACGGAAAGTCTCTTTTTCATTTTTACCTTGAAGTTCGCCAATAATTTTACCCACACCGTGTTCAATCGAAAGACCAAGCGAGAAAACCTGAAAGCCGCCAGAGTCGGTGAAAATGGGTTTGTTCCACTTCATAAAGCCGTGCAAGCCCCCGTGCTTTTTAATGAGCTCGTCACCAGGCTTTAGATAGAGGTGGTAGGTATTACAAAGTAGAGCATCGCTGCCTATACTCTTTAATTGATCGATTGTTACACCCTTAACCGTAGCCTTCGTGCCCACCGGAATAAAAGCTGGGGTGCGAATCGGCCCATGGAGAGTCTCAATTATGCCTAAGCGAGCCTTACTTTTTTTGGATTTTTTAAGAATCTTAAAAGCCATTATAATGGATAATATTCTACAATGGTTTTGATATTTTGTAAACTAAATAATAGATGACGAAATCATTTTAAGTAAATCTGCCTCGGTTTGATTTTCTGGGTTGAAACTAAGGTTGGCAGCGGCCTCAAAAAGTTTTTCTCTTTCTTCGTAAACCGCCCGAAACGAGCCGAGGCGTTTCAAGCCGACAATACCACGAGAGATTGGCTTGATTCTTTTTAAAATGTCCTCGGGGTTGGTTTTTAAATAAATAATTAGAGACTTACGTTTTAAAAAATCTATGAGTTGTTCCGAATAAATAATGCTGCCGCCCGGGGCTAAGACCCAGCTCTCCTTGAGAAAAATCGCTTCTTTAATAACTTGAGCCTCCTCTTTGATAAAAGCTTCATCCCCCAATGAATCTAAAATTTCCTGAAGTGGTAAGTGAAATTTTTCGACTAATAATAAATCTGAATCAATTAATTCTAAGCTAAAATGCTTAGCCAAAATTCTCCCCCAATGACTTTTACCAGCCCCAGCCATACCAATTAAGGTGAGGTTCATCTATTATTAATTATTTTAAGTAGTCCAAGAAAGATTTCGTCGCCATCAGATTCTTCAACTAAATTCTCTGGATGGAATTGAAATCCATATATTGGTAGGTCTGTGTGTTTAATAATTTCCGGACCATTTCTTGATTCTGCTAATATATTAAAATTTTGTGGCAACCTATCTATTGCCCACTCATGACTTTCGTATACATTTATTTTTGATTTTTTATATAAATCATTAACAGTAATTCGTATTTCTTTTATCCCATTTTCTTTGATTGGCATTTTTTTTAGACTTCCTCCAAATGCCTCAACTATTAATTCACACCCAAAACAAATACCGATTAAAGGCTTATTGGCATTTTTTATAAGCTTAATTTCCTTATGAAATCTATCTTCATTTCCTTCGACAGAACAAATACTCCCACCAGACAAAACAACTAAATCAAAATCTTCTTCCTCATTTGTATGTATATTATTGTAGCTCTTAATGCTCTGAATACTGTCAGGAATAAGCTTCTTTAGCTTATTAAGAAGGGTTGTTCCATTATCTATTACTAAAACTTTCATACAAAAATTATACCAGCTTATATCTGATAAGCGAGCTTTATTTATTGTATTTGCGCTCCCAACCGGAGTTGAACCGGTGTTTCCGCCGTGAGAGGGCGATGTCCTAGGCCACTAGACGATGGGAGCATGTTTTAATATGCTAGTTTATTTTAAAATATTGAATAGATTCCTACGCCTCAATTCCGAATTGATTCTTTGGGGAATCAAACGGAATTGGGCTCTGAATGACAATCTAAAATAAATTTTACTTTTTTAATTCTTTTACTAACTCTTCTAACTTCATTCTTCTCGAGGCTTTTACCAAAATTAAATCGTTTTCGTTGATTAATTTTCGTAAAGATTTTTTAGCTTCTTTGGTGGAGTTGAAAATCTTGACGTTTTCTTCGTTAAAACCGAATCTGATCGCGGCTTCGGCAATTAATTTAGCTCGCTCACCGACCGTAATTAATAAACCAACGATTTTACTAGCTTGCTTACCAATGTCGTAATGAGCTTCTTCGCTAAAGTCACCGAGCTCAAGCATATCGCCTAAAATAGCCACTTTACGACCTGATTCTAATTCGTGCAAAGTTTCTAGCGCAGCGGATACAGAAAGTGGCGAGGCGTTGTAGGTGTCGTCGATGATATAAGAATGACGGATGCCTTCGTAAACTCGCATACGCCTTTCAATGGAATGATAGTATTGGAGAGCTCCGGCTATCTTAACCAAATTAAAGCCAAATGCCAAGCCTACTGCGACCGCATTCGTCAAGGCATATGAATAAGATTTACCAAAAACACCATTAATAATAATGGGAATAACAGAGGTTTTGTGCTCCAACTTAAAGCTAATGCCATCTGGCCTAAAATAACCGCCATCTAATTTATGACTGCGATTTTCAAAATTAAAAATTCTTAAATCAGATTCTTTATAAAAGCCCACCTTGAAGACCTTGGCTTTAGAGCGAGTTTCCATAGTCATCACGGCCAAATCGTCGGCGTTTAAAATTACTATGCCATTAGAGGGTACGGCTTCGACTAAACGACTTTTCTCTCTCACTAAGGCCTCTTTACTACTATAAAATTCAGCGTGAGCAGGCATGTCGCCGATGGCGGTCACAACTGCAACGTTTGGGCTCGCAATTTCTGTTAGGTAACGAATATCTCCCGGCTTATCGGCGGCATATT
>CAYHSQ010000055.1:0-4477 GCA_964359365.1 uncultured Candidatus Saccharibacteria bacterium
TTAAGAAAAGTTCTGAATCCCGATCAAACTGGTCGATCGTGAAGTCACCCTTCAAATCTTTTAATTGACCCAAAAGCGGATCGAATTCCAAAAGCAGATAAAGCCAATAATAAAAGCGCTCCGTGTGCCCCATTTGATTAGGGAGGGCATTAATTCCAAAGAAGGTCGTCGTGTTAGAAAAGGCGCGATCCAAACCAACTTTTTTTCGATCAACTTCGGCCAAACTAATAAGTAAGCTTTCTAAATCAATTAAGGTGTATTGAACTACTTTTCTTAGAAGGCGCTCCTCAATTAACTTAAGGTAAGGATCAAGAAATGGGTACATGAAAGGCTCCTTTCTAGGCAGCTAATAAAAGTCTCGAATATTCAAAAATCAAACGACTTCAGCTATAATAAGCAAAAGCTGGACAAAAAACAAGTTTCTGTGTAGAATGACAGATAATTATGAAAAGCGAAATTCATCCTCAATATTTTAATCAGGCCAAGGTAACTTGTGCTTGCGGTAGAGAGTTTACGATTGGCTCCACAAGGCCAGAATTAAAGGTGGAAATTTGTTCCGGCTGCCATCCTTTTTATACCGGTAAAGAGAAGTTAATCGATGCCATGGGTAAGGTTGATAAGTTCAAAGCTAGAAAGGCTAAGGCGGAAGCTAAGCCAGCTAGAACTAAAGTAGCTAAGCTAGAAGCGAAAAAAGAGGCTAAGGTAGCAAAGAAGAATAAAGAAGAGAAGTAGGTTTAATGATGTAAATTACAAAGGCTCGGTTATAATTAATCGAGCCTTTGTAATAAGGAAAATATTATGGAAAACTGGCAGAAAATAATTTTAGAAATTAGAGCGGGGGCTGGTGGTGATGAATCGGCAATTTTTGCGGCGGATTTAGCTCGCATGTATCAACGCTATGCTCAAAAAAGAGCGTGGATGTTTACGATTCTAGACTACGCCCCCACTTCAACTAATGGGTATAAAAATATCACGGCCGAGCTCGAAGGCGAGCATGTTTACGATGACTTGAAACAGGAATCGGGCGTGCATCGAGTACAACGTGTGCCGGACACAGAAAGAGCTGGGCGAGTCCACACCTCAACTTCGTCGGTGGCAATAATGCCGCTCGTGAAAGCGGAAGAGGTGCCGATCAATAATGGTGATTTGGAGATTTCTTTCTTTAGATCTTCTGGCCCGGGCGGACAGAACGTAAACAAAGTGGAAACGGCAGTAAGAATCGTCCACAAGCCAACTGGCGTGGTAGTAGCTTCGCAAAATGAACGCTCTCAGGCTAGAAATAAAGACAAGGCGATGGAAATTTTACGTGCTAAAGTTTTTGAAGCCAGAATCCAAGCGGAGCATGACAGAATTTCTGGCATTAGACGCGAATTGATTGGTGACGGCGAAAGATCTGAAAAAATTAGAACTTATAACTTCCCTCAGGACAGAATCACAGACCACCGTGTTGAAAAGAAGTGGCACAATATTCCGAAGATTATGGAGGGGGATATGGATAAAATAATTGAGGCGTTTAAAAAATAAGCTTAGTGGTTTTGTATAAAATACCCCCATCTTGGAACCAGAATAAAAACCGCCACCGCGGTTTTTTTCTTGCGACTCAGAAAAATTTTCGTGTTGTTCTAAGGGGAAACGAACAACACGAAACCAGGAATTTTTCTTCCGTCATCTTCCAAGATGGGGGTATTTTATACTTATTTTTAAAAGTTTGGTGAGGGAGTGGAGTGGGAAATAAAAAACCCGGAGCCGTAGCTGCCGGGTAGACCGTGGATCACCTCCCCTCCGAAAGAAGACCTAATTTAAGATTAGGAAATAACAGTCAATCTGTCAATATCGGTGGATAAGTTAGCGATAAAGGATGCGCAAAACTGAAGCGCCGAGGTTGGATGGATTGAAAACTCTTACACTATCATGCTCCCCTCTTTCTACTCTACTTAAATCATCTTTTTTAATATAACCCTGAAGGGTGAAGAGCTCGTCGCTTAAGGCATTCTTATTTTTCTCAAGGGAAGATTCAAAATTAAAAATCTTCTCATAATCTAATTCTTCACTAGAAGAAAGATAGTCTCTAAAATCTTCTAGGTTGGAAAAAATTTCCACAGCTAAAGCTTCGGCTTCCTTGGTATCTTTCTTTTGCTTTGTTAGAAAATCGAGTTTGGTTTTCAGGCGAGATAAATCTTTTTCAAAACTCTTAATCGACTTAGAATAATTTTCTAAATTCTCAAAAATAAAAAGGTTGGAACGAAAGTCTTTTAAGTCCACTAGGAGATGGTCTTTTAGCAAAACTGAAGAATCATCGTAATCGAAATCTGGAGTACTTAGCTGACTCCTTAAATTGACTGATAAAGATTTGAGATCAGCTAATTTAAAATTCAGCTTCTTCAAAACCTCGCTAGCATTATTGAGATTGGTTTTACCAAAAGTCTTGGTTATGTAGGTAAGATGCTTATCTATCTCATTGATTTGTTTATCGGCCTCATTAAGAAGTCGCCTAAAACCTAAAGCTTGATCGGCTTTGTTGATTTCTGGAGCGCTTAAAAGATTGTTCTTGGAAGTCTCTCCGTCCCCGAAATTATCTGTGCCAAATAAAATCCTTTTTATGAAATTGAAGAAGCCCGTTTTAACCTCTCGTGTCTCGGTGTAGCCTTGATTATCTGGAAGAGAATTGGGGTTAGCTGGGTCAGCGGCAACCGCTGAACTTAAAGTAATAATGGCTAAAAAAATAAAGCAATAACAAAAACGCTTCATATTATAATAATAACATTTTATTAGTTGTTGGCAGCGGTAATACTCTTGATATCCTCTTCAAATTCCTGAGCTTTGCGAGCAACTTTTTCACCATAAGTGAGGCGATAAGTCATCCAGCGACTGCCGGCATAATACTTAGCCGCGGTGCAACGATTCCTTAAAAGCAAAGCCTCTCCGGGAATTTGCTTGCTGTAATTAATACAAGCCGAAGAATTAAAAGAGTCGCTTAAATAAAGGCCGGTACCAACAAAGGCGTCGAGATTTCGCCATGGTGAAGGAGGAATATTGCCAGTCAAAGAACCAATTTCGTCGGAATAAAGTTGCCAAGTTGAAGGAATAAACTGGGTTGGGCCCATAGCACCACCATAGGCACCATCCTTGTTAGCGCAAGAGACAAGCATCGTGTCAGGATCTAAGCCTAGGGCCTTAGTGATGGTAAGAAAGATAGGAATGTCTCTTTTGGGGTGCATCGCACCTTGATACTTGCAGCGACCCACATTTTGGCCAAAAGAAGATTCTCTATCAAGTACGGCTAGAATCATGGCGGGTTGCATACCGGTCAAATCCCCTGCCTGCTTGGCTAATTTATACGCGTCTTCAAAAGAGAGCTGGCCACCGCCCAAGAATTCGAAGATTCGATTTCTAATTTGAGCCGCCGTCTTTTTAGAAATAGTCACAATCTCTTGGTAGGCCGATTCTTTCCCCTTTGTAATCGCCAATAGATCTTTCTTTTCCAGCTTGTTTTCTTCTAATTCTTTTTTAGATTGATCTCGGAACTGTCTCAAATTACCTTGGTCTGTTTTCTTTAGAGCTAAGTCTTGTTTTTGATCAATTAGTTCGTCTCGAGTCTTCTCAACATCATCGAGCACCTCGCCTAAGTTACTTTGCAAAGACTCTAGATTATTTAAGTTATCAAAAAAACTAGAAAGGGAGTGGCTACTAATTAAAATTTCGATTAAGCTGGTACTTTCTTGATCGTAAAGCGCATTTAAAGTGCTCGAAAGAGCTTCCTTTTTATTGTTAAGTTGAATCTGAGTCGCGGAAATTTTACCTTCATTTTCTCTAACTTCTTGATTGATTTTATTAATCGTCAAATCAATCGCCTTAATTTGAAGGTTGGTTTTAGTGATTTCTTTATCTAGGCCACCAATTTCTTTATTTAAAGTTTTTCCCTTCTCTTTGAAGCCAGTGACTAGCTCTTCGGTTTGGTTGATTTGCTTTTCTAACTCACTAAGCTGCTGCTCCAAAACTTTGCGATCTTCGTTACTGACAGGAGTTGTGGCGGCAAAAGCCGAAGAGAATAAAATAAATAGCAAAAAAATTGACGCTAAAAAATGAGGTCGTTTAAAGACAGGCATATGTAAAATAAATTATGAGAAAGAGTGCTTACTTCTTAGCAGGGGCTTCGGCAGAAACAGCGGCGTTAGCTTCTTCAGCTTTCTTCTTTTCTTCAGCTTCTACCTTAACGGCATCCACACCAGTGGAGTTTGCAGCTACTAAGGCGGCTTCTTCCTCTTCGGTCATTTGAGCTTTAACAATCACGATTGTGCTGTCTGGCTCAGTTAAGATTTTAACATTTTTTCCGGCGAATTGGGAGAGATCTAAATCCTTTACCATTAAAGATTGGTTTATCTCTGTAAGACTGGAAAGATTAACTAAGATTTTTGATGGGAGATTGATAGGTAAAGCTCGGACTTCGATTTCTTGCAACACCTTTACTAAAATACCA
>CAYHSQ010000056.1:0-4427 GCA_964359365.1 uncultured Candidatus Saccharibacteria bacterium
AGGTTGATAGGCCGGCGTTTGAGTTATTTAGGAAAGAAAAAACGGGTTGAATGAGGTAGTGGCGGTAAAAGCCTGTGTCGTAGCCAAGGGGATTTTGGCCGTAAATTAGGAAGGGTAGGAGTCTGGTTAAAACTGAAAGAAGGGCTAGGAAAATCCAGTCGAATTTTAGCAAAAAGGCCATTTTTCAATAATATAGAGCTAGTAACTTATCCACAAGTTATACCTAGGTTGCTAGCCCCGATTTTTCTATTGACTTTATAACATATTATGTTATAATATATTTGAACTTAGATTCTTGGGCTGCGTGGCTTGAGAAGGCGGAACTTTGACATTTAATAATGGAGATCTTTCCGATGTTGGATTTCTTTACTGTGAATCAGGTGTCGAGACTTACCGGTCTTTCGGATGGGGTTATTTACGCTTGGATTTATGGGGGTTTACTTGACTGCACGCCTCAGTGGCTGATTAAACGTGAAGATTTGGTTTGTTTTTTTGCAAGTCGGAGCCACATGCTAACGATAGAGGGTTACTTACAGGAAAATAAGCCTAAAGTACTCGTGGTCGGAGGTCATAGCACACTCCTTGGTTATTTGGGTGAGCGGCTGGATTTTCGAAAGTACGAAGTCCAGCTTGAAACGAGCGCCTTTGTGGGTGGGGCTTTGGCCAACGATTGGTTTCCGGACTGCGTGGTGATTGACTTCGTTCGACTTGGCAGAGAAGAAGCTTTGGCGATGGCTCGCTACCTGAAAATTCCGAAAAAAACGGGTCAGCCGACCTTAATAGCGCTTTACGAAGAAGATGGTAATTTGGAGCCGTACTTTGGGCCTGCTGAGGAAGCTCTTTTCTACAAGGCATTTAAGTTTCCTTATCCGATTGAATCTTTAGGTGAAGCGATTCAGACGTCGATGGCCGAAATGTTTGATTGGTAAGACGACAAGTTTTCAAATTTGAGGAATAGTAAATCCTCCACACCTACGGGTGGTGGGGGATTTTTTGTTGATTTTTACGGTAATTTATATTCTATTGACAAATACTGGGATAGTATGCTATGATACTGGTTAGTGATCGAGCTCCCAGCTTGATACCTTCTGGGTTTTGGTGCCTAGGAGAACAGTCCCTCGAAAAAGGAATCGGTGTTCAAATGAAGACGATTTTTACGACAGGTCAGGTGGCGAAGATTTGCAAGGTGGCTCCGCGGACCGTGAGCAAGTGGTTCGACTCTGGTCGGCTGCGTGGTTACCGGATTCCGGGGTCGCAAGATCGACGGATTCCGCGTGAGCATCTCATCCGCTTCCTCAAAGAGCACGGGATGCCTTTGGGAGAGCTGGAAGATGAAGCGATGGGCAAAGTGTTGCTCGTCGGGACCGACCCCGTGATTCGTGGCAGCCTGAACGAGATGTTGGACGGAGATGAGTACAAACTCGAGACGGCTCAGAGCGGATTCGAGGCTGGCATCCAGGCGGAAAGTTTGCGTCCTGATTGCGTTGTCGTTGACTTCGCGATGGGTCGAACCGACGCCGTGATGATCGCCGGCAACTTACGGAAGAATCCGGAGTACGCCGAGACGATCTTAGTTGGTCTGCTCAGCGAGGAAGATAGTCGCGCGCCTTTCGATCGCACGGTTTTCAGCGAAACTTTTCGCAAGCCGTTTGATGTGGCCTTGCTCGCGGAGCGAGTGCGGACGCTCGTTGGTCGTAAGAAAGAACTGGCTTAGTTTTCAAGATGGATGCGCAAATCCTTCGCTGCCTACGGGTAGCGGAGGATTTTTTATTTAAATAATATAGTCCTTCGACAAGTTCAGGACACAAAATAAAACAACCGGTTGCAACCGGTTGTTTTATTTTGTGGAAGTGAGGGGAATCGAACCCCTGTCCGGAGAATTTTAGCGAATCGTTCTACAAGTTTAGCTAGACTGGGTTCTACATACTATTGCTTACGCCTTAGTATGTAGAGAAATAAAAACTCTTAAGTCTAACGGAAAAAGTTTTTATTTTAGACTTTTAGTATCGACAAAAAAGTAAGTCTAAACTTTTTTTGTCTGAGCTCAAGATATAACACCGGTTATTACGATATGAGCAACCGTAGCCGATGGCTCCGACTATGTC
This sequence comes from uncultured Candidatus Saccharibacteria bacterium, assembly GCA_964359365.1. Classification (GTDB taxonomy): domain Bacteria; phylum Patescibacteriota; class Minisyncoccia; order UBA6257; family UBA11618; genus JAHFLM01. Next base: position 2,106 of record CAYHSQ010000056.1, read on the forward strand.
AGAGCGTTACCAAACGTTAAGCAAAAGCGAACGCTGGTAAACGGTTATTATTAGTAATGCCGTTTATTTTGTTGGTAAATTTAAAGATCTACCGAACTTACTTGCTGGATTTAGCCTCAATGGTCCGTCTAAGCCGAGTCCACTCCCGTTTTTTAATCGTCTCGCGTTTATCAAATAGCTGTTTACCTTTAGCGAGGGCGATGATTAGTTTAACCCAACCGTCTTTAATTATAACAGAAATTGGGATAATAGTCAAACCAGCTTGAGATTGGCCATAAAGGTAGTTTATTTCCTTCTTGGTTAGGAGGAGACGACGGGTGCGATCTTCTTTTAAGTCTTTTTTAAGGTTGTTTTTTTGATAAAGGGGAATGCCGAGGTTTAAAATAAAGGCCTCGCTATCTTTGATAACGACAAAAGAGCCCTTGAGATTAACTCGGCCGAACTTAATGCTTTTAACTTCGCTACCTAGGAGTTCGATGCCGGCTTCGAATTTTTCGAGGACGGTGTAGTCGAAGAGAGCTTTTTTGTTGTTGGAAATTTCTTCAATCATATGGGGCTTAGGATGTTTTTAGAATAACATGGTGGGGTTAAGTTATAAATCAAAAATTACAATGCGGCAAGGCTAGTTATACACTTATGATGTTAGATATTATTTTGTTATAATTTGAATATAAAAATGCACGAAAGGGATAGAAGAGTTATGAGGCGTGGCGCCGGTGGTTTTAGTGTCGTTTTTTCGCGGTCTGTTTTTATGTTTTCGAAGATTAATCTTTTAAATTTATTTAGAAAAATTACAAAGAAGATTCCCGTTTTCACGGGAATGACAGCAACCTTAATTTTTTGCGCTTTGATTTTGCCGAATATTTCTTTGGCGACGATTTCTAATGGCGAAAATGCGCTTGATATGATTGGGCAGTATTCGGATGAAACTATTTTGGGGAGTTTGGCGCCTAATTATACGAAGCAGAATATTGGGAATGGGCCCCCGAATAGATTGGGTTTTCAGGGTCCGGGGAGTGTGGCAATAGATGAAGTGCATCACAGGCTGTTTGTTGGTGATATTATTAGAATCGCGGTTTATAACTTGGATAGTTCTAACAATTTATTAGATTATATACCGGATAAGATTTTAGGAAAGAGTGACTTTCTAAGTACTACAAATACCACTACTGCTAATAATACAGGGTCAAATGTTGGTTTGGCTTACGATAGTGTAAACGATAGATTGTTTGTGGCTGATAGGTTGAGGAGTAGAGTGTTGGTTTTTGATACCGCTAGTATTACGGATGGAGAGGCGGCGATAAATGTTTTAGGTCAGGCGAATTTTACTAGTGGATCAGCGGCTACTACTCAGACTGGTTTAAGTAGTCCTGCTGGGGTGAGCTTTGATTCTACTAATGGAAGGTTGTTTGTGTTGGATGGTGGGAATAATCGTGTGGTGGTTTATAACTTATCTGATGGCATTACTAATGGAGAGGCAGCGGTAAATGTCTTGGGGCAGAGTAGTTTTACAACTAGTTCTGCTACAACTAGCCAGACTGGTTTTTCGATGTCTGCTTTAGAGGGTTTAATGATGGATTTGGTTTATGTTTCTGGAACTAATAAGCTTTATGTATCTGATGTAGCTAATAGCCGTATCATGGTGTTTGATGTGGCTTCTATTACTAATGGTGAGGCTGCAGTAAGTGTGTTGGGCCAAGCTAATTTTACGAGTGCTACCCAGGCGGTGACTCAATCAGGATTAAGATATCCAAGAGGCTTGGCTTATAGCTCTACCAATAGCGTTTTGTTTGTGTCTGACGGTGAAAATTCTCGAGTAATGGTGTTTGATGTAACTGGAATTACTAATGGGGAGAATGCGGTGAACGTGATAGGGAAAAGCAACTTTACTACTTCTGGGGCTTTAACTACCCAAGCTGGTTTTAGTAGTAATAATGGGTTGGCTTATGATGCTGGAAATAAAAGGCTCTATGTGACGGATGTGGGGAATAATCGAGTAATGGTGTTTGATGTGACTAATATTGCTAGTACCAGTGTTACTGACGGTCAAAATGCCAGTAATGTCTTAGGTCAAGCTAATTTTACTTCGAGTTCTGCGGCCACTACTCAAGCTGGAGTAAGCCAGCCTTATGGTATTGCTCATGACTGGGCGGGAGGGAGGTTGTTTGTGGCAGATCGGGCGAATAATAGGGTGTTAATTTACAACACTTCCTCAATATCTAATGGTCAGGCGGCTGTAAATGTTTTAGGGCAATCTAACTTTACATCTTCTGGTTTTACTGGCATAAGCCAGTCCTCTATGTTTTCTCCCGATGCTGTGGC
>CAYHSQ010000057.1:0-4192 GCA_964359365.1 uncultured Candidatus Saccharibacteria bacterium
TCCACCAAAGGCTTTGGCTTATCTAATGTTAACGGCCTCATGCGCAATCCCTGCCCAGCCGCCAAAATCACCGCTTTCATATTTAAACCTATTTTACTCCATCATCTCCAAAATTGCACAGAGAGCCACCGGCAATTCCTTCACTAGAGCATCATCACTAAAATGCCCCTTATTGTGCTCCACCAAAGTTTTCGCTCCTAAATAACTTTCAAATAATTCTTTATTCCCCAAATCAACATCGGGGTCGTTATCAGAAAAAATTGCCACCATTTTCTTAACCACGCTTTTAACTTTTTCAAAGTTAATTGGTGTTTCAAGCCAAGGCTTAGCTATTAATTTTTCCTCTTCAGTTTCAAAATTTAACAATTTAAAAAATCCCGCCACACAAACCACGCCCCCAACCTCCCGATCGATTATTTCGATATACCGCAAAATAGCTTGGCAACCAATACTATGACCAACAAAATAAGTCTCTGAATCCGGCTCACCCACCACCTCTTCAATTTTTAAAACCCAATCTACAATCGTTGGCTTTTCTGAATGAGGCATTGCCGGCACAGCAACCACAAATCCCCTCTCTTCAAGTTTATTTTTCAACCAAGGAAACCAAGCGTTCTCTGGCGCTCCTCCCCAACCATGAATTAGAAAAACTCTTTTCTGCATAGAAATATACAAAGTTAAGTAGCGCAGGATTTTTGGAAAAGTTCAAGGAGTCAGCGAGCACGCCGTGAGCGGTAGGCTTAAATCCTACCGCGGAACGGGAAGCGCAGAGCAACGACGCCGAAATTTTTCAAAAAGACAAGCTAATTAGTGCTCTCTCTAAGAATCGAACTTAGATCGACGGATTAGAAGTCCGTAGCTCTATCCATTGAGCTAAGAGAGCCGCTCCCATCTGTCATTCCCGTAAAAACGGGGATCTTCGTAGTTCTTTAACGAAACAACGATTAGATTCCTGCCTCCGCAGGAATGACAACCGGGGACTGGCATAAACCAATCTTTGTCGGGGTGCAGAGAATCGAACTCTGGCTACCTGCTCCCAAAGCAGGCGTACTACCATTATACGACACCCCGTGGGGAGACATAGGGGAATCGAACCCCTGTCAAGAGGACCACAACCTCTTGTGTTGCCACTACACCAATGCCTCCATCAATTTTAAAACCGATGATCAATCGCAATAAAAAATCGCTATCGGTCTGTGCCGCGGGAGAGAATTGAACTCCCGACGCCAGCCTCTTCAGGGCTGCGCTCTACCACTGAGCTACCGCGGCAAATTTAACTCTAATTATATGTTGAAAAATCCCAAAAAGTCAATATAATTGAGTCATGAACATCATGATTAGAAACCCTAAAAATACCGCGCTCAACCTAATGAGAGAGGCTGGCTACACCTATGAAAAACAAAAAGGTGATGAATTAGCCTTTGTGAAAAGAATCACTGGCGAAGACTTTCCTAAGTATCACGCCTACACCAAGCAAATCCCAGGCCTACTTACTATCAGCCTCCACATCGACCAAAAAGGCCCCAGTTATGGTACTAGCCCCATGCATAGTGGCGACTATGACAGCCCCTTAATAACAGCCGAACTAGAAAGACTAAAAAAAATCACCGGTTAACCGGTGATTTTTTTAATTTAAACAAATAATTAACCACATGTGGCAGCACTACCACCATTATCAATACATTCTTGAACGGCAGCTGCATTAAGAGCATAAAGGCCACTACCTGGAAAATTATTACGAATAGCTGGGTTAAAATTACCATCTGGATACATCTGAGGATAAGATGGCGCAGTAAAAGGATTTACAGCACCAGCATTTAAAGTTTCATCACAATCGCCAGTAGGACTAGTACAACCAGGCCCAGGGCAAGTCATGGGAGGAATAAAAGGACCGGGATTACCAGGAGTAAGAAAAGGGGTTGTGGAAATAGAAGTCGTAGGAACAACTCCCCTACTTACTGGAGTATATGCGTTAAGACAAGAATTCCTACTAGTAACACAACCACTAGAACAATTAGAACCCATTGTTGGAGCAAAGGCTGAGGTATTAGAGCAAGTAGAATTACAAACATTGTAAACGCTATCACAAGAAGCGTCCGAATACATACGCATCTTACATTGAGTATTAGGAGGGCAATCATTTGGATTTGTAACAGTAAGAATACCGTCAATACCATCCGCAGCCTTCGGCTGCACACCTTTATCTAAAGCGCCAGTTAAAAGTAAAACCACAAAACCTAAAACGATTACACCAAATACGACCCAAAAAAGAGTTTGATTAGCGGCCGCCCCACGGCGATCCCTCTTAAAGTTCACAGTCATCATATCCTTAATGATATCTCTTCTACCCTATCAATCAAATCCCTACTTATCCACAGATCAACAAAAACTACTTCTTCTCCCACCTGTCTTTATCCCTGCCATAACATTTATCCATCACTCTTTTAAAATGCTCATCCAAATCAATCTCTAAAGAGTTGGCCATACAAACCAAAGTAAAAATTATATCAGCCATCTCATCCCCGATCTCAACAAGCTCTTCTTCGGGCTTTTTCTTTTTCGGTCCAAAACGATGATTCACTTCCCGAGCCAACTCCCCCACCTCTTCAGTTAATCTCGCTAAAATTTCTAAAGGCTTAAAATACCCAATCTTATATTGAGCAATCCATTCCCCTACCTGCCGCTGTATTTCTTTCATTACCAATATAATAAACCAAAAAACAACTTAATTAAAAGCTATTCATACTCCTTATCCGCAAAAATTACCAAGCGATCATCGTAACTTTTCTGATCCGCATTCCATACTCCCCCGCAAGTAATCAAATTCAAGTGTGCTCCATTATCACTCATATTAAATACCTTAGAAAAATTTTCATTCTTACTATATAGCTGCCACTCACGCACCAAAAAAGTAATCACCAAGCCATTGTTATCCTCTACATACAACCTGTCCCCTACATGTAATTTATTCAAATTATCAAACGCCGCTTGCACACCATCCTTCCATCCAAAATGCCCGAGAATTATTGCACTCCCCCTTTCTCCAGGCCGAGGCTGAAGATCAAACCATGCTACATTTTTCGGCCCGGCGGGTGCCCCCATAACACCAAAAGGCGTGATACCAACACCTAACACCGCCTCATCTAATCTAATCACCGGAATCTTCATCCGCATCGGCACTCCGTAAACATCCTGAGCTAACCGCCTCTTGAAAGAAAATTCAAAATCTTGCAAAGCAATATAAAAAACAAAGATCGCAAAAAATCCTAGTCCAAGAAAAGCTATTAGTAATAACTTATAATTTGAGAAAAACACTTTAGTTAAGCCAAGTGCCTTTTAAAAATTACGATCAAACCCAATAAAGCCAAGCTAAAAATCCCAACTAATATCGCTAAGTCCAAAGAAACATTTTCATCGCTCAAAACATCACTATCAAAATCCGAAGTGGCACCAGGATCTAACAGTGCTAAGTTACGAGACTCAAAGCCCAAATCCAATAACATTGAATCAATTGGTGTAAAACCCAAATTAGGCACTATCGGATTAGGATAATTTACAAAACTATTTACAACTGTAGTCGTGAAAGTAGGGGGATTATTAACAGAACTACTCATAACAGTAATAGGAGGCATGCTATAAGTAATAATCACTGGATCAACTGGCAAAAAAGTCACTGTTTGCAAAGGAAGCGGCGAAGCCTGAACAATCGGCGCCATAGGGAGCGCAACTACAACTGGAGCAATGTCATTATTAGTAACGTAACAAACCTTATTATCACCAGTAGCAAGACTCACCTGCCCCTCAAAATCACAGTCACCTGAAAAAGTTCTAAAATAATTAGAACTAGAAGTTTCACTAACTACATATCCATCAGCTGGCGCACGAAAACCATTAGTTTCACCGGAAACAACCGACGTCCCACTCACAAAAAGTGGAAAATCAGCCACCTTCTTAGTCCCACCATTATCATTAATCACATTTTTAATTACAGTAATCGTCCCCTGATGCGAGCCACCACCAGTGCTTAAAATCATCGGGAACGAAATTAAATTAGCATCAAGCGTCACCTGAGTTTGCGCCAAAGCCCTACCGCTAAAATTCACCCCGGTTTGGATAATAATCTGTTTCGCCGTTAAAATATTCCCGTTAAATGTCGAGTAAGTTCCCAAGGTCGCCCCAGTCACTCCACCCA
>CAYHSQ010000058.1:0-4097 GCA_964359365.1 uncultured Candidatus Saccharibacteria bacterium
TTGCGTCAGCCACCGACCGGACCTCTGAAAGTGGGTGGTGACGCAAATAAAGAAGCTTATCTCTAGTCTGACGCAAGTCACCGTGCCAAGAAAGATTGGTAGTTGATCCTGCAGGTAAAAAACCTCTCAAGATGTCAAAGCATCTGGCCTTAATGGCTTTATTGTAAACTTTTTCGTCTTCACCTACTTCCTTGGGATAAACTTCGGATAAATATTTCTCAAGACGAGGCATAGCCCCAAGATAAAAGGCGCTCCAAGACTCTAAAACCGCTCTAGCTGATTCGTTATCAACTGGACAATAAAAGGGTTGCTTCGAAAAATCTAAATAACGCGTCGAGCCTTCTTGGCCTGAATAAAGCATCCAATCCTGAACAGCTTTAGCGACAAGCATTGAGACATTTTCAAGACAAAGAGTGATGGTGCCACAATCACCAATCGAAGCGTGATTGTAACCAACATAGAAACTACTCATGAATTTACCAGAACCACTAATAGCCAACTTAGAAAGGTGGTCGAAAATACTTCGGGGATCTCGAGAATACATTGCCTGAATCATCGCCAAATCTTCTGGGGTAATGAGGGCGCCGGTATTAAGCAGCACAACTCTACCACCTGAATCAGAACAATTGGTTGGATGCTGTAAAGATGAAAGATCTCTTTTCAAGATAGAACTCATATTCGGAAATTGTGATTTGGAATTTTAAAATAACTGGCTAGATTTTATCAGTTTTAGAGAAAGCGTAAAAGATTGCTAAATTTTTATTTAATAAGTTTCTTAAAGTCTGACTCGGAGAGGATTTTCACGCCTAATTCTTTGGCTTTATCATATTTGGAACCAGGAGCGGCACCGGCTAGTAAGTAGTTAGTTTTTTTAGAAACGGATTCATTAATCTCACCACCCAAACTTCTAATTTTTTCTTTAACACTATCTCTTGAATAAGTTTCTAGGGAGCCGGTAACGACAAAAGTGAGGCCTTTTAATTTATTGGATTGACCAGCAACAGACTGAAATCGCACACCTACTTCATCGAACTTTTTTAATAAGTTGATGTTAGCTTTATTTTTAAACCAACTAAAGATGCTCGCGCCAACGATTGGCCCTACATCTTCAATCTCCTCTAAGTTTTCGTGAGTGAGGTCGGCAAAGGCGGTAACTAAGTCGGCTGGTCGACTCAAATTATGATTTTTTAAATGAAGGTAGTTGGCCAAAAGATTAGCGGTTTCTTCACCAACGTGAATGATGCCCAAACTATAGATGAAGCGGCGTAAGGTGATGCGTTTTTTCTTTTCTACTTCGGCAACGATATTCACGGCGGACTTTTCGCCAAATCTTTCTAAAACCTCGATGTCGCCTTTTTTGAGAATAAAAATATCAGAAGCATCTTTAATTAGACCTTCATCGAGAAAGCGGTCGACGATCTTACCACCCAAACCCTCCATGTTAAAAGCACCGCGAGAGACAAAATGATAAAGCCCCTCTCTCAATCTCGCGCCGCAATTGTCGTTAGAGCAACGATAATAAACGTTTTCTTTGATTACGGGCGAGCCATCTACCGGGCACTTGGTGGGCATTTTAAAAGTTTTTTCACGGCCAGTGCGAAGTTCGGTTAAAACACGATTAATTTGAGGAATGACATCGCCGGCTCGGGAAACTACAACGGTGTCGCCTATTTTCACACCTAATCTTTCAATTTCGTCGTAATTATGAAGAGTGGCGTGAGTGATCGTGATACCGGCAAGCTCAACGGCTTTTAGAATAGCTACCGGGGTTAAAGTGCCGGTACGCCCGACATAAACCTTAATGTCTTCAATAATCGTAGTCGCCTCCCTAGGGGAAAACTTATAAGCGATCGCGGCACGAGGCGCCTTGCCAGCCACCCCACCATTTAAAAAAATCTGATTGGAGTTATGGATCACAACCAAGCCGTCGATTTCGTACGGTAACGATTCGCGGTGCTTGTCCCAGTACTCTCTCAATTTAAAAACTTCTTTAAGACTAGAAACTCGCTTATTGTGGGTGTTGATTTTAAAACCCCAAGCATGGAGAATCTCATGTTCCGTTTCGTGATTTGCTTCGCTATTATCCCCCACAATGTCGTATTCAAAAGAATCGAGCTTACGACTACTCGTAATTTTAGGATCTAACTGACGAATTGAACCGGCGGCTAGATTTCTAGGGTTGGCAAAAGTAGCCTTATCCTCTTTGGCTAACGCTTTGTTAATTCGTTCAAATTCTTTTTTAGTGAGAAAAACCTCACCACGGACGGTAAGTTTTTTGGGAATAGGATATTTAGAACTCTCTTTTAACTTAAGAGGAATAGCTTCGATAGTTTTAATATTTTGAGTAACATCTTCACCAATGTAGCCATCACCACGAGTACTAGCTTGGACAAAGACACCGTTTTCATAAATTAATTCGATGGCTAAGCCGTCAATTTTTAACTCACAATAAAATTCGGGCTTAACTTTTACTTTTAAATAGTTTTCTAGACGACTAAACCAAGCTTCCATATCAGCTTCTGAAAAAGCGTCATTAAAAGAAAGCATGCGCTCTTCGTGAGTTACTTTTTGAAATTCTTTGAGTGGCTCACCTCCCACTCTTTGGGTGGGTGAATCTGGGGTTTGGAGTTCTGGATACTCTAACTCTAGATTAAAAAGTTCTTTTTTGAGAGAATCGAGCGCTTCGTCGGTCAATTCATTTTTATCTAAGACGTGATAAGAATAACGATAATGGTCAATCGCTTGCTTGAGATGATCGATACGGCTTTTAGCCTCTATTTTAGATTTTTTAGGTAGTTTATCCACAGGTGTTATATGCCGAAATTATAGCAAAAAAACGATAAAAAAACAGCCACGGACCGGGGGGTCACGTGGCTGGCTTAGAGAATGAGGTCTACGACTTATTTGAAGCCGTTACCATCATCTCTACCATGATGCTCTTCAAAGAAACGAACAGTGCCAGCCGAATCCTCCATGGGATAGTGCCGACGACTGCCGCTACTACACAAACAGGCAAAATCTTCATCGCCCGGAACGCGCAGCAGACTTTCGCGATCGCCTCTCACTACAGGAAACTCATGCTCCCTTAATCTGGCTTTTTTCATGATCTTCCATGCCTTGTAAAAGAGGAATTTGAAAAACTGGAATTGTTCGAATTGCTAAGTGACGATTTCGAGTCGTTCGAGATCGCGAATGGTGCGATACTTGAACGTTTCCATGTCGCATTTGGGGGTGATGACGACTGTCAGACTTCGATTGTCGTCGTGTTCCCAATCGCCACTCTGCCGGACAGCTTCGATGACCGCCTCAGTCATGATGTCGGTGGTAATCATCCCAGTCTGCAAAAACACCCTGAGATAGATCAGCGAGTCAGTGGCTTGCGGATCATAGGTCAATCGCAGCTTCGTCCCTGGCGTGGCGCTATCGGCCACCGCGATCATGGCTTCTCGAGTCATTTTCTGAGCCTGCATCATCGGTTCCTTTTGATTTTATGACAAATTGCTATTCTAGCCCTAAGCAACATGCTTTAGCTAACTCTATTAATTATACCATAATTAATAGAGTTATGTCAATTAGCAATAAAAGGCTGGTTTTATGGGGTTTTTTTGGTTTATTTTTAAATATTGAGTAGATTCCACGCCTCAATTCCGAATTGATTCTTTGGGGAATCAAACGGAATTGGGCTCTGAATGACAATATGAAAAATTAAATTAACTCGAAATAAAAAGCTTTTTATCTAACTAATTCGAAGGTTAGTTCTTCGGAGCGGTTGGCGCGGCGGCCGCAGCCCATACCAGAAAGAGTGACGCTGCCACTGCAGCCAATCGAGCGGAATTTCATGAACTCGTCGGTGCCTTCGAAGGTGGTAATGAAGTTAGCACGATCGAAAGATGGTTTGGGATAGGTGGGGATTTTAAATTTAGTGAAAAGGGCGTATTCCAAACCGCTATCGGCGGCAAAGACGGCTTCGGTGGAATCGGTGACTAAGTTGGCTTGCTTGAGTTGATTGAGCATTAATAGGCCGCCGATGGATGAGGCACCCAAAACTACGCCGCCTAAAATTAAGACCGTGAGGAGCATGACTTGGCCGGCCCGAG
>CAYHSQ010000059.1:0-4016 GCA_964359365.1 uncultured Candidatus Saccharibacteria bacterium
GGCTTATGCTAATAGTATTGAAAATATCAAAGAAGGTCTTAAAAGAATAAATGAAGCTTTAAAGAATTTATAAATTTTTAAAAAAATATGACCATCCGAGTAGCAGATTATATACCAAAATTTATTTATGACAATGGTGTCAGACATATCTTTTTGCTGTCTGGAGGAGGCATAATGCATCTTACCGATGGTCTTGCTTGTAATAAAGATTTAAAAACTATTTGTTATTGTCTGCGGGCGAAGTGGGCGAAAGCACGGTTGGCTTCGGCCATTCTGTGAGTATTTTGTTTCTTTTTGATTACCTCACCTTCGTTTTTGAAGGCGGCGATAATTTCTCCGGCGAGTTTCTTAGACATTTTCATGCCCTTTTTACCACGAGCAATTTCCAAAATCCAACGAGCGGCTAACACAAAGCGTCGGTCGGCTCGGACTTCTCTTGGAACCTGATAGTTAGCACCACCCACTCTTTGAGAAACCACTTCTACGATTGGAGCGGCGTTGTCTAACGCTTTTTCAAAAACAGTTAAAGGATTTTCTTTGGTTTCTTTGGCTACGATATCTAGGGCATCGTAAATAATAGTTTCGGCGATGCTCTTTTTGCCAGATTCCATAATGTAGTTAACAAAACGGGACACGGCAACACTGCCGTGTTTGGCGTCTGGCTTATGTTCTCTTTTATAATTTCGTTTTCTTCTCATAGTTTAAAGTTTAGGATTTTTTAGCTTTGGCTTTCTTGGAGCCGTATTTGGAACGTTGCTGCTTTCTAGCGTTAACACCAGAAGTGTCGAGGCGACCGCGGACGATGTGATAGCGCACACCTGGTAAATCTTTCACTCTACCACCACGGATCATGACCACGGAGTGTTCCTGAAGGTTGTGGCCTTCACCTGGGATGTAGGCGGTGACTTCCATGCCGTTAGTTAACCGAACTCTCGCGATTTTACGCAAAGCGGAGTTTGGCTTTCTAGGGGTCGTGGTCGAAACCTTGGTGCAGACACCGCGCTTAAAAGGAGAGGCGGAAAAAACTGGTTTGTTTAAGATATGGTTAAAATATCGACTCATCGCTGGCGATTTGGATTTGGCCGTTTTTGGCTTTCTTGGCTTTTTTATAAGCTGCCTAAGTGTGGGCATATGTGGGTAAAATAGTAACAAAGATTAATAGGGTTGGTCAAGTATTGAGGAAGAATCTAGAGAACTAGAATCTAGCCCTTCGGTAAACTCAGGATAAAAAGCTAGAATTTGGGTAATAAAAAAGACCGGTTTGGTCGGTCTTTAGTTGTTCTGAAACTAATTAGTTGGGTATTCGTAGTCTAATATAAGCGTTCGATTGGCTCACCGTTAATTTCAACGGGATAAAAAGTAAATCCGTATTTCATCAATTCATCCCTTAATTCTTTTGGGGTAGAGCCTGAAGCATTCATGTGAAGATTCCCTTTAATGCATAGCGGTTTATTATTTTTAATGGAATCTAGGATCATTTGTTGCTGATTTTCAGTATAACCAATCAATGGTCTGTATAACTTTACCTTTACAAAAACATTCATACTCTGAGCTAGAACTTCTAGTTCTGGTTTTTCAGCATAATTATCTCTATAGTCAAATTTGACCGAGGTGTGCATTAAGACAACATCTAAAGTTTCTGTGATTTTTGAATTTGGTAATTCAGAATATCTGTTATATGTGACCGCCACCTCATTTGGCACCACTTGAATTTCAAAGGCCCAGAAATCATTTTGAGATTTGTACTTATTTTGTATGAAGTCTCTAACATTGAAGGTGAACGTGTCAAATTTGGAATATGTTACTTTATTTTCATTATTTTTTGTAATATAGAAAGTTTCTAGCAAAGTCTTTAGGTCGCCCTCATGATGCGTGTAATTTGGATCATATTTTTTGACTTGAGTTTCTTTAACTTGTTTCGAAGATTCTTCGGCAAAATTCGGCGTGATACAAAGGGCGACTAATAAACTGGCGATTAAGTAACTGATTCGGTTCATGGAAACACCACCTTTCTTTAGTTTTGAAGGAACTTAACTTAAGGGTATTTTTAGACTTAATTATTAAGTCTGTCAATGTAAAACGAATAGATTCCTGCCTCCGCAGGAATGACAAACGGGCGGTGCTGACTATTTATAGAGAATTAATAAAACAAAGAAACTACGCTGAAGATGGCTTTGAGGGTTAGGTTATTTAGGAGATAGAGGAGGTTGCTGCCGAAGAAGATTAATCCTAGTAGGAGCCAGAGGGAGTTTGATTCTAGGAATTTAATAATGGAGAAGGTGCGGCGAGTGGTGCCTAGGAAGTAGTAGAGAATTTTTGAGCCGTCTAGAGGTGGGATGGGAATGATGTTGAAAACGAAAAGAGCGACGTTGATTTGGACGATGGTTTGAATAGCGAGCGCCGTTCCCTCTTTAGTGATAGGTAACAAGAGGGCGAAAACTAGGGCGAGCGTTAGATTGGTGATAAGGCCTGCGATGGAGATTAAGAATTCATCTTTGCGGGGATTTTTCAGATTACTAGGATTAAATGGAACGGGTTTGGCCCAGCCAATGATTAAGCCGGGGGCACCGAAAGCCGAAGAAATGATAGAAATTAAGGGAAGAATGATTGAGCCCAAGGGATCGATGTGGGAAATGGGATTTAAGGAAAGGCGGCCGAGACGTTCGGCAGTGTCGTCACCTAAGCTTTTGGCCATCGCGCCGTGAGCGATCTCGTGCAAAATTATCGAGTAGATTAAAACGAAGAATTGGAAAAAAATGAGTGGCCATGTGGAGGTCATAATTTTTTAAGTTTAAAGGATTTTTGAGAATTTAAAAACTCCCGGTGGGGAGTTTTGTTTTTGATTTATTTTTTTGTGTAGTATGTGATTTTTTTAACCACTTCAGATTCAGAAAATCTCCAGAGTAGAAGCCAGATAAAAATGAATAGCCCGAGGAAGCCTATGCCCGCTAAATACCATTCGAAGTGGTAAAGATTAAAGTAGTGAGTGATGTAGGTGGCGTTGAGCCAGATCAGGTTGGAAAAGAATCTGCATTGGAAGATAGTCGATAATATTAAGATCGTGCCGATTGTAACAAATAATATTGGCCATTTTTTAATTTCAACCTCCATTATGTCGCTTTTACTTTTCATTCTTTTTTTCCGATGACTTATGCCAATCAATTTTAGTGATATCGAAGTTTTCGGGCCCAGCTTCTTGAACAACTTCTAAGAACGGCCACCCCCTACCACTGTAAGCATAACCCATCATTATATTTTCGAAGTTGCTTTGGATCCAACTAAAGCCTTGAAGACGTATGTATTCTTGAATACCTTCGGGTTTAAAGCGAATGACTTTCTCATTGATTACCGTGGCTGATGAATTGACTGAAACTTTGAATGGAAGGGTGCTGATACTTGCGACAAATGTAGTGGGAGAGGTTTTGTACCAACCTGGCCGATCTTGTACGGTGACTTCTCCGCTGATCATATTGTAGGCAACACCAACTTCGTTGATGGACACATGATTCAAATAAAGCATCCAGTAAAGAATCGGACTAATAATGAAGGTAATAGCAAGACCAATGAGCGTGTTTTTGCTTTTGAGACGTTCCTTGAAATTAGTAATGCTTAACTTGTTTTCTGACATTTTGATCACCACCATTTCTATTTTGGGGTTTTGAAGGAGCTTTCGGTTTATTTACCGTTGGGATATTAATACCGTAATAATCGTTGTTTTGTCAAATGACTTTACAGAACTTATCCTGTATGATGGAAGCATGTTAATAGATGAAGTCACAATTAAGGTGGGTGCTGGGAATGGTGGCCGAGGATCGGTGGCTTTTTCGAATATTATGATGTCTCTTGGGCCTACAGGGGGTACTGGGGGTTGGGGTGGTAATTTGGTTTTGGAGGCGGTGCCTGATTTAGGTGCTTTGAGGCGCTTTAGAATGCAGAAAAAGTTTAATGCTTCGAATGGACATGATGGCCGGTCGGCTTTTCGAGATGGGGTGAGGGGTGATGATTTGGTGTTGCGA
>CAYHSQ010000060.1:0-3989 GCA_964359365.1 uncultured Candidatus Saccharibacteria bacterium
CCGCGATCCACGAGGTGAAGGCGGACATCCACGATGTGAAGGCGGGGGTGGCGAAGAGGCTGGGGGTGGAGTTTGAGTTATTAGAGATCGAAGAAGAGGTGGGGCAGAAGGATTTGGAGGCGATAGTGGAGAAGATTAGTAATGATAGGAGAAATGACTTTGTGATTTTACAGTTGCCATTGCCTTCTAAATTTAAACGAGAAAAAGTGATTGCTAAAATTGATTCTCAAAAAGATATTGATAATTTGAAGGGTGAAGATGTTTTTATGAGTCCGGCGGTGGGAGCGATGTTAGAAATTTTTAAAAGATTTGATTTAGATTGGCAGAAGAAGAAGATTGGATTGGTGGGTGGGGGGTTTTTAGTGGGCGGGCCGATTGGGAGGTTTTTGACGAAAAATGGGGTCTGGTTTGAGGTGGCGACGGAAGAAACGAAAGATTTGAAAGAATTTTTGAAGGATAAGGAAATTGTAATTACTGGGACTGGAGTGGGGGATTTATTTTCGGGTGAGGATTTAATGTCGGGAGCTTCGGTAGTTGATTTTTCATATCCGGCGGATTTAGAAGAAAAAGGATTGGAGAGATTGGGTTATTATACGCTGACCCCGGGTGGGACTGGGCCGATACTCGTAGCTTCATTATTTAAAAATATAATAAGGGAATAAAAAAAAGCCCCGGATTGCTCCGGGGCTTCGTGTTTGTTTGTCCTTGAGTTGTTTCACTCCACGACGGTGGTCGAGCCTTTGTGTGTACTACGAGTTCGGCGTTGGCCGGTTTTATACTCGAAGTCACCACCCTCAATTTCTTTTGGGTTATGAAGGTGAAACTCTGACCACGTGATTTCTCCGGCTAAATTCTTTTGGATGACGCACCAGCTTTTTTCATTAACTTTAGCGTCATACAAGAATTTTACGCGACCGAAGTTTTTTCTTTGCATTTCTCCTTCAACGAGTACCGAGTACTCATTGTTCATGTGGTGAAGAAGTCGTTCGAAGCGAACCTCCTCTCTTTGACCCGGGGTATTCACCTGTTTGATTTGGTGAATAGCTCCCAAGGCTAGAAGTGCTAACAATCCCGTGAGGCAGCTCCAGAACCATTCTTTCTTGAAGAAGGATCCTAGTGAGATGACTCCGAATATTGTTATGAAGACCCACAGAAAGGTCACTGCATTAGTCGCTGCTTCGTTCATGGTTTTTCTCCTGAGTTTGGTTTGCGTTGGATTCATTCCACGACAGTAGTTGAACCTTGTTTGGTTTGTTTGCCTGATAGATACTTGTAGCTGCCAGTGCCTAATTCTTGGGGATTGTGGAGGTGAAACTCTGAGTGTATTGCGCCACCCCTTACATTCCTTTGGATCTTGACCCAACTTTTTTCACCTTCTTTAGCGTCATAAAGAAATTGGACGCTGCCGAAGTTTTCTTTGTTCATTTGTCCGTCCACTAGGATCGAGTACTCGTTTCCCATGTGGTAGAGGATTCGTTCGAAACGAACTTCTTCTACCTTGCCTGGTATGGCAGCTTTTTTGCACTCATGGTTGGTTTCGATGGCAAGGAGTACGACGACGATACAAAGCACTCCCTCTGACCACTTTTTGTCTAGGAGGAATGCCAACGCGGAAATCACAAAGATTGCTTCGATTACTAAAAATGCCGTGTCCATGATTTGTCCTTCCGATTTAATTTTATGCGATAAAGCTCAGAAATAGAGCTCTCATCGGTCCTGTTTTTATTATACCATAAAATTGCCTTAAAAGTCAATATTAATAAAAGCTTTATTAATCAAACAAAAACAGCCTACAAAAGGCTGTTTTTGTTTTTATTCTTCGGATCTGGCGAGTTGTTGGGCTTCGATGTGGGTTTTGACGGCGTTTAAAATCTTTTCACACAACGCCTTATCTTCTTTGAGTTTTTGTTTTACGGTGTCGAAGCCGACGCCGAGCTTGAGGTCGCCGAGGCTGTAACTGGCTCCGGCTTTTTTAACTACCTCTTGAGTGATCGCGGTATTTAAAACATCGGCTTCATAGGAGATGCCGGCGCCGTAGAGGATGTCGAATTCGGCGATTCGGAATGGAGGGGCAACTTTATTTTTAACTACTTTAGCGATCACGCGGTTACCGATAACTTCTTCGCCTTTTTTAATTTGAGCGGAGCGGCGGACGTCGATTCTCACTGAAGAGAAAAATTTAAGAGCGCGGCCACCTGGAGTGGTTTCGGGATTGCCGAACATGATACCGATTTTTTCACGGAGCTGGTTGATGAAAATAATTAAGGTATTGGATTTAGCCGAAATGGCGGTAAGTTTGCGGAGAGCTTGGCTCATCATACGAGCCTGAAGACCCATAAATTGCTGACCCATGACGCCGTCGATTTCAGCTTTTGGAGTAAGGGCAGCAACGGAGTCGACAACCACGCAGTCAATAATATGAGACTTAACCAAGTCTTCTAAGATATTCAAAGCTTCTTCGCCGCTGTCTGGCTGAGAGATTAAAAGATCTCGAGTGTTTACGCCAAGCTTGGCAGCGTAGTCTGGATCCATGGCATGTTCGGCGTCGATGAAGGCGCAGCGGCCGCCTTTTTTTTGAGCTTGAGCGATGACGTTTAAGGCGAGAGTGGTTTTACCAGAAGATTCTGGACCGTAGATTTCGACGATTCTACCCTTAGGAAGGCCGCCGACTCCAAGAGCGAGGTCGAGAGAAAAGGAGCCGGTGGGAATAGCGTCGATGTTAATTTTTTTAACATCGCCAAGCTTCATGACTGCGCCGTCGCCAAATTTACCTTGGAGAGTAGCGAGAAGTTTATCTAAATCTTTTTCGCCGTATTTAGGAGCGGGGGCTTTTTCTACTTTTTCTTTTTTCTTTATCATGGGTTTGTTTTTTTGATTAAATATTGTTCACCTCCCCCCGGCCCCTCCTCGGTAGAGGAGGGGCGCTTAAGAGATTTGTTGGTATTCTAATTTATTTTTTAGTTTGTGCCAGCGTTGACAGGTTTGGTTTTGGGGTTTGGAATTTCTTCTTTAGTGGGAGTGATGTCGTTGCCGGTTTCGATGGAGGGAGGTTCGTAGACTAAGCGTTTTTGGACTTTGGTTTCTTTGCCAAGGAATTTTTTAGCTTTGATATCTATTAGATTTAAGCCGGTTTTGAGATCGATTGCGAAATTAAATCGACCGTCGGAATCAACTAAGACGTTTTTATCATTGATAGTGAGTTTGTAATTAGGGTCAAGGCTGCCCGTGATATTGAAATTAGGTTGGCTGACGATTAATTCATCGACATTGGGATAGGTGATATTGATTTCTGGAGCCGAGAGGAGAGATTTTATGTTCCAGGTTAGGTAAAGAAAGATAATGATGGCGGGGAGGGAGTATAAAAGCCATTTTTTATTTGTTGAGCTAGCGGAGTAACGGTTTTGGGGGAGTTCGTCGATTGCGCCTGCATGTGAGCCTAGGCCAGCTTCTTTTTTATAAAGACGCCAAAGTTCGTTGCTGTCTAAATCTAATGATTCGGCCAGTTTTTTAAGATAGCCTCGAATAAAGGGTGGTGGCGGGACGGAGTTTTCATCTAAGTCTAAAATCGCAACCAAGTATCTTTCTTGGATGTCGTTTAACTCAGCGAGTTTTTTGATGGTGAGATTTTTTTTAAGAGCCGCTTCTTTGACGACTTCTTCTAGAGAGTGTGCTTCCATTGCTCACTATTATAGGGGAGGGTGTTACTGCTATCAAATAGTGATTTTTTTTGAAAAGATGGCGTAATGATAGAAGTTAGAATCTAGTTATTAGAATCTAGAATGAAAACGGGAGCGGGTGCACCGGGGAGGAACCCCTAGATCTTCTCCTTCGACAAGCTCAGGACAAGTCGTTTAACTCGAGATGACATGAGGGGTATGTGGAGACTTCTGCTACTAGATTCTAGATACTAGTTCTCTAGATTTTGTGCTTAAGCTTCTTCTTCGGTTTCTTCGTCTTCGATTGAGGGGACGCCGGTGTCGTTCATGATA
>CAYHSQ010000061.1:0-3904 GCA_964359365.1 uncultured Candidatus Saccharibacteria bacterium
CTAGCGATAGCGGGTTTTATGCGAGCTAGGGCTCTGGATATTCTCACTTCGTTCGATATGACAGGGGAAGCGATTTCGTTATGTTGAAAGACCTCTTAATTAGTTGGAAAAAGATGGATTGGGTCCTGAATTTTAGCGTGGCTATTATTCTTGTTTTAGGCTCCCTCACTATTCTGAGCGTCAATCAGGAATTATTTTTACACCAACTTCCAATTCTCTTTGTCTCTCTGTCTTTAGTTTTTATTTTTGCCTTAATCGACTGGCGACCGCTTGTGAATTACCATTACGTGACTTTGGGGCTTTACGCTTTCTGTCTTTTACTTTTAGTTTTCACTTTTTTCTTTGCGCCAACGATTCGCGGTATTCGCGGCTGGTTGGTTTTAGGCCCCGTTCAGCTTCAGGTTTCAGAGTTGGTTAAATACTCATTAATTGTTATCTTCTCTGCTTTTTTTGCGAGGCGTCATATTGGGATTGCTCATTTTTCTAATGTTTTAGCCTCATTTTTTTATTTTCTTATTCCAGCTAGCCTAATTATTGTTCAGCCAGACTTAGGTTCGACCCTGGTTTTATTTTCTCTTTGGGTCGGCTATCTTTTGGTTAGTGGTTTGCGATGGCGGCATTTGGGCATCGGTATTTTAGTGATCACTCTTATTAGCGCTTGGGCTTGGGGGGGCTTTTTAAAGCCGTATCAAAAAGAAAGAATTAAGGGTTTGTTTAATCCAGAATACGACCCGCTTGGTATCAATTACAATGTCATTCAGGCTAAAATTGCGGTTGGTTCTAGTGGCTTTTTAGGTATGGGTTATAAGCAGGGGACTCAGACTCAACTTGGCTTTCTTCCCGAAGCCGCTAACGATTTTATTTTTGCCGCTTTCATCGAGGAGTGGGGTTTGCTTGGTGGCGCGCTATTGGTTATGGCTTATGGCGTGATGCTTTACCGTATTATCAGGATCGGTTTTTTCGCTAAAAATAATTTCTTCAAATTTATTTCCTTGGGCTCGGTCATTCTTTTCACCACCCACCTTGTTTTAAACGTCGGCTCCAACTTAGGCCTCGTCCCCGTCGTCGGCGTTCCCTTATCTTTCTTCAGCTACGGTGGTAGTAATTTGCTTACCAGCGCCCTAATCTTAGGCACCGTCCAGAGTATCCCCCTTCGATCGTGAGGTTATTTTTTCATACCGTCATTCAGAGCCCAACTTTGTTTAATTTTTTTAATAAAAATTAACTACAAGGTTGAGGCGTGGAATCTGCATCGAGTTTAGGAATACCCAATTTGACACCTATCAAATTTAATCCTATAAATAAGTCTGTTTTTAATCCTTTGAAAATTTGTTGGAGAACTCCAAATGACAGAATTTCAACTAGCCTCTTGGACAACTTTAGGCGTGATCGTAATTTTTTCCTCTATGAAATTTACTTTCATGTGCTCCGATAAGCAAGATAAAAAAGGCTGGCGCTTAGGCGTTTTACTTTTTGTAGTTAGCTTTTTTGCCACTTCTCATTGTTTTAATCTTTGGCATGATATCTGTGCTAAAAACGATAATTACTTAACTTTCGAAACCAATGACGGTAAGTTCAAAATCAGAACCCTTAATCCATTGTCTAAAGTGACACAAGCAGAAAGAGAGGATTAATATGTGGCCCTATCTAACCTTTATGGTTTTAGGAATAATGTTATTTATATTATTTATAACCCGCATAAATCTTTTGATGCGTATTCACGAACTAGAGAATCCCGGTGTTTCCCATAGAGATATGAAAGAAGATTGTCCATCGGTGGTTTATCTCGTATTAGCCTCCTTAACTTTTTTCCCTTCACTGAACGCTCTTCTTTATTATCTCCAAAAATCAATCTAACCCAGATTGTCCCAAACTCCGCCCCGCGGAGTTTTTTATTTGTAATTTACCCCATTAGATAGCCGCTGATCGCTGGTTAATAAAATATTTAATCAGGATAAATATAATAGGATAAATGTTGTTAGATATAATTTATCTAACGGGGTAAAATAATTTTATGAAGCGGATGACTTTAATATTTATTATTTTCATATCCGCCTCTTTTATTTTAAATAAAAATTTACTTGGTTTAATCCACGCAGAAGAAAATACTAAAAAAATTAACTGCAAAGCAGAATACGAAAAAATATCAAAAAATTATAAGCCACCAGAATATTGCAAAACTATTTGTCAAAAGGCAGATCAATATTTTGAGGATCTAAGGGCTTTTGTTTTAAGTAGCGAGCTTAGGACTAATTGTGAAGATGAAGTTTATAAAGCCCGCAGACTTATTTTGGTGAATCAGGGAATTTATAAAAAATCACAATGCTCCAAGACCAGTTGCGAAGGTGGTAAGAGTGGCCTAGCCCAATCTCAAAGAGGAACTTTTCCAATACTTACTAACTCTGGAAGGGGTAGTGGCTTTTTCATTGGTCGTTCCAAAGACAAGCAATTCTGTATTTTTGCCACTAATTCGCACGTCATTTCCAATGACTTGGGCAACAAAGAAGAAGAGGCTTGGCTTGATTTTAATCTAGATCAAAAAGTAGGCGATGAGGAGAAATTTTTAAGTCAGGATATTTGTCATAGTTTTGATGAAGATAAATTAGATTTGGCTTTAATTAAGGTGAGGTGTGATAGTTTCTTTAGCGACAACCTTTGCCCCCCAAAGATTATTAATTGGGATATTACTCCTGGATTATTACCAGTTCCCAAGGCATGTGAAGGCGTCTTGAAGTCCGAGGGTTTTCCCGGGGGAAAGTTTTTAAGATTAAATTGCACTGCCAAAGAGAGATGTGATGGTAAAAGTTATTGCTTTCAAATATTAGGCGATTCATTAGGCCGTGGATCTTCTGGCGGCCCCATTTATAATTCAAAAGGCGAGCTGTGCGGCTTTAATACCAAAGGTAGAGGTAAAGATAGCGATTCTTTTAAAGTTACTAAATCTCAGGGCATTTTAGACTTTGCAAAAGAGAATTGCCCCAAAGAATTCCAAGTTTCTTAAATAAATTATTGACTTAATTTGCTATTTCCCAACTAAGGTCTATACTAATAAAATATCTCTGTGTTTAAAAAACCTGTTTTTTTATTGCTAATTTTATTAGCCGTTGTTTTAGTTTTTTCCTTTAAAGCTTCCGCCCTTTCTCAATCGCCAACTAAACCAAGTCTCGAAATATCCAATCAAGAAGTCGAATTCATTATTAATAAAGGTGATGGCTTAAGGGAAATTAGCCGAAACCTCGTAGCTCAAAAAATTATTTATAACGCTTTATTTTTCAAATTTTACACGGTTATCAGCGGCAACGCTCAGTCTTTTAAACCGGGCATTTACCATTTTGACCCCAATACTTCTTCTGCTAAATTAGTTAATTTATTTTCTGCTAAGTCGCCGCTTATAAATGTTGTGATCAAAGAAGGGGAAACTATGTTAGATATTGAGTCTAATCTTATCGCTGCAAAAGTTTTGAATAAGTCTCCCGGCTCCACTCAAAACCCCCGATCCACCTTCTCCACTCTCAAGCCAGCTGAATTCGCACCAGATTTTCCCTTCCTGAAAAACATCAATTCTTTCGAGGGCTTTCTCTTCCCAGATACTTATCATTTTGCTTTCGATATGAAAGCGGAAGATGTTCTAAAAATTATGCTCAATAATTTCCAAGTCAAAGCTTGGCCAATGCTCAAATCTCACCGTAACTATTACCAACTTTTGAAAATCGCTTCGTTGATCGAGAAAGAGGCGACAGGGGATAATGACCGCGCTTTGATTTCTGGCTTGATCGCCAAAAGACTTTCGTTACCTATGGCGCTCCAGATCGATTCTGCCATTGCTTATGCCGAATGCGGTAAGCGTTTTACAAGCTGTGACGACAAATTAAGGGTGGTCACGGAGGCCGACCTGAAGTTCGAA
>CAYHSQ010000062.1:0-3681 GCA_964359365.1 uncultured Candidatus Saccharibacteria bacterium
CGCCTTTATTTGGTAGCGCACCGACCCAACAGGTTTTTCTCCATCAGGTTTTTGAAGCCTTGAGGTTGCGTCATTGTGCGCACACTCCGCCCCGTGCCTTTTTCAGTAGCGACATTGCTTTCAGTCTCTGTATGCTTTTACGAGATATGGAAATTTTCGCCTCTCTCGTTGAAGCTCCTCTGAAATTAGCCGAATGCAAATCTGAAGAGTGTAAAATGATCTCGCCTAACTTTATTCTGGCTGATTTCCAAGCCTTTGTGCCATTAACGAACGCTCACTTCCAGAATCGAGAAACTCTCGCTTTGATTTACCTAAGCCAAATCTTTAATATCTTCTACCATCAAAGCCTTTTCTCAACCGCCGATTTCAACCTTCCGCAAATTCTTTTAGCTTATCTAAAGAAGCAGTTAGAGGATTCTCCCGATTGGCCAATTATTCATGCCACCATGGTAAAATTTGCCACTCTGTCTCAAGTCTCTTTCGTCTCCTAATCAAGACCTCCTATTTGGAGGTTTTTTATTTTACTTTTTCCAAACTTGTTCTAAAATGAAACCAATGAGAGAGTTTTTCTACAGCATGTGGCAGATCGTCGAGATCGTGATCATCGCAGCCGCCACCGTTTTTTTAATTCGTGCTTTTATTGTGCAGCCCTTTCTCGTGAGCGGCTCCTCGATGTTTTCTACTTATGTAGATGGCGATTATGTTTTAGTGGATGAGCTCACTTACAAATTTAAAGAACCTAGCAGGGGAGACGTGGTCGTTTTCCGCTATCCCCTAAAGCCCTCAGTTTTCTACATTAAAAGAGTTGTGGGTTTGCCTGGTGACCACGTGGTGGTTAAAGGCGGTCAAGTTTACATTAATGATAAGCAGGTAGAAGAAACCTACCTAGACAAGGGGATTACGAGTAATGGCGACCTAGATATCGTGGTTAAGCCCGGTGAACTCTATGCTTTTGGCGATAATCGACCCCATAGCTACGATTCTCGGTTTTTTGGGCCTATTCCATTTGACAATCTCATAGGATTAGTTAATTTAAGGTTATTACCTGTAGAAAGAGCTGAAATCATGAGGCGCCCAATCTACAATTAAATTCTTTATGAATAAAGCTACTAAAAAAGCCCCTGCCAAGAAGGAGGAGGCTGAAACAACAGCTGCTAAGCCAGCTAAAAGAGCCAGAAAGCCGGGTAAGTTTACCTTTCAGAGCGTCAAGGGCATGCACGACATTTTGCCAATTGATCAGGTTTTTTGGGATAAAATTAGAAAGGAGGTTTTGAATATCTCCGATTATTATGGCTTTGAGCGAATCGATACTCCCGCCATTGAAAACGCGGCCGTTTTTGAAAAGGGCGTAGGTGCTGCCACCGACATTGTCGAAAAAGAAATGTTCTACATCAAGAGTGATGACAAGTTAGTTTTACGTCCAGAATGCACTGCTTCGGTGGTGAGAGCCTATCTTGAACACGGCATGACTCACTTGCCTCAGCCAGTGAAGCTTTATTACTTCGGCCCCATGTATCGTCACGAGCAGCCTCAAGAAGGTCGCTTCCGAGAATTTCACCAAGTAGGTTTCGAAATTTTAGGTTCCGAAAGTGATCCTATTTATGACGCTCAAGTGATTTTGGCATGCTATCGTTTGCTCGAAGCCTGTAAGCTTTCTAAATTAGAAATCCACGTTAACACTATCGGTTGTCGCGTTTGCCGGCCGGTTTTCCGTCGCCGTTTATTGGAATACTATAAAAACAAACCAATTTGCAAAGATTGCCGCCGCCGCATCGTCACTAACCCTCTTCGCTTATTAGATTGCAAAGAAGAAAAATGTGAAAAGTTTAAGAAAGATGCGCCAACGATCTTGGATTCTACTTGCAACAACTGTAACACTCACTTTAAGTCCGTTGTGGAATATTTAGATGAGTTAAAGATTCCTTATATCTTAGATAATAATTTAGTAAGGGGTTTAGATTACTATAGCCGCACCACTTTCGAAATTTTTGAAACCGGCTCCAAGCTCGCTTTAGCTGGTGGTGGTCGTTACGATTACTTAGTGGAAATTTTAGGCGGCAAGGTCACTCCAGCCGTCGGTGCCGCCCTTGGCGTCGAACGCATTGTGAGTTTGATGCAAGAACGTAACCCAGAAATGGGTCGTAAGAGTAAGGTGGATGTTTTCTTGGTGCACATTGGGAGTCTCGCTAAAAAGAAATCTTTGGTTTTAATCGAAGAATTACGTAAAGGTGGTATTAGGGTGCGCGAAGCACTTGGTAAAGATTCTATGAAGAGTCAGCTCCGCCAAGCCGACAAAGAAAATGTTACTTTAGCCTTGATCTACGGCCAAAAAGAAGCTTTTGAAGACACGATTATTATCCGTGATTTAGCTAATAGCTCTCAAGAAACCGTGCCACTAGAAAAGCTTGTCGCTGAAGTGAAGCGTCGTTTGAAGTAATGGAGAACTGCCTTTTTTGTCGAATCGCCAGCCATGAACTGAAAGCTAATTTTATCTACGAAGATGATAATGTCATGGCGATCTTAGATATTCACCCATCTGCGACCGGTCACACTATGGTGATCCCGAAAGTGCACGCGAAAAACATGCTAGAGATTGAAGATTCCGCCATTCCCGAACTTTTTGCCACAGTAAAAAAAGTCCTGCATCTTCTGAAAGATTCCCTTAGCCCTAACGGCTTTACTATAGGAATCAATCATGGTAAGATCAGCGGACAGGAAATTGATCACCTGCATATTCATCTCATTCCGCGCTACGAAGGGGATCGAGGCAACTCGGTGCAATCAGTGGTCAACTTTTCTGCCGAAGACAGACTTAGCGGTTTAAAAAAACTTATTTTAAAAAACAATTAATTAAAAATGATTGATATTAAGAAAAAAGATGGCGAAACCCCAGCCTCTTTCATTTATCGTTTTACTAAAAAGGTACAGCACAGCGGCGTTTTAAAGGAAAGTAAGAAGCGCCGATTTTACGAACGCCCAGCTAATAAGCGCAAGCGTCGTCTTTCTGCTCTTCACAGAGAAGTTAAGAAAGAAGAGACTAAACAAAACAAAAAGTTAGGAATATTTTAGAAATTTAAAATTTCTAACCCTGCAGAGCCTTGGCGAAGCAGGGCTTTTTGTTTATTATTAGACAATATTCACATCTAAATATTTAAATTATGTTAAAAGAAAAATTAATGGAGGACTTGAAGGGGGCGATGAAAGCCGGTGATCAATTTAAGGTTGAAGTAATCCGTGGCACCATGGCCGGAATTCAATCAAAAGCAATCGAAAATCGAGGCGCTGGTTTAAACGATGTTTTAACCGACCCTGAAATCGAAGACGTTTTAAGAAAAGAAGTTAAAAAAAGAAAAGACTCCGCTACTATGTTCCAAACCGGTGGCCGAGCTGACTTAGCCGAAAAAGAATTAAAAGAAATCGAAGTTTTGGCCGCCTATCTCTCAAAGGAGTTGGATGCTGCCGAACTCGAACTTAAAGTTAAAGCCATTGTCGAAGCCACCGCTTCCAAAGACTTTCCATCCGTCATCAAAGAAGTCATGGGCCAGTTAAAAGGCCAAGCCGACGGCAAAACCATCTCCGAATTAGTTAAAAAGCTTTTAGTTTAATCACTCACAAACATTGCCACCGTCATTCAGAGCCCAATTCCGTTCGATTTGATAAAATCGATTCGGAATTGAGGCG
>CAYHSQ010000063.1:0-3653 GCA_964359365.1 uncultured Candidatus Saccharibacteria bacterium
GCGTCACAACAGCTGATTGAAATGAGGGTGTTTCCCTAGTTTAATTTTAATTTATTATTAGTAATAATTCTTCTATTTGTCTAATTATTCAGGTAATTTTTTAGAGCCTTCTTTAGTTTTTTGTTCAACGGAGAATCGAACCGAGGGAGGGGTCGGGAGGGAAACGAAAGTGTCCCTCCCGTGTCGGAATGAGCGGAGCGGATTCAAAACCGTGGGTTTTGAAGGAGGAGTGATAACGACGACGTTCGCTTCTCCGTGGGACCACAATTAAAAGAGCCTCTTTAGGGGCTCTTTTAATATTGACCTCTCTAAATAAATATTTTAATATCTTCACGCTGTTTGAAAATATAAAGATCTCGGAAAAGGAGTGGCGTCCATGATCAAAGTTAGTGTTAAGCCGCTAGGCGCAAAAGAATTTCAAGATCTGAAGACTTACGAAAGCCCCGAAAATGCTGAGCACGAATTTAATAAGCTTCTAACTTATGGTTTTCAGGTAATTAAAGCAGATCATCATCGATTGAGCCTCGAGCTTGATGGCTCGGTAACGAAGTTTGAATCTGACAAACAAGAAGAGATGGTTAAAATAATTACCATGGCTCTTTTATGGCAAGATGCTTATGAGCGCTTTACTGAAATTATTCTAAATAGAGTAGATGAAGAGCTGGCTCTGGTACCCCAAAAGAAAGACCTTGGTTTTTTCAACATCACTTTCGCTAGAGTGCAAGCTAAAGTAGCGGTGATGATCACTCAAAAAATATTCAAGCCAAAAGAAATTGAAATGGGGGTGAAGTTAAAAAAAGATGATCTGATTGCGGCTCTGAAAATCAAAGAAGAGACGGGGTGCACGTTTGAGGCGGCTCTTCAGCTCGCGAAATAGAAGGAGATTTTCATGCTCACTTTAAAAACTGTGAAATTGAAAGAAGTGGCGATTGACTATGGACTAATGTTGCCAGAATTGATTATGGAGATGGCGCCAAATACGTCCAAGCATTCTTTTTTTTATAAAATGAATGAGAGCAAACACTTTCCTGAAACTAGGCTGCGACGGGATGTCTTAGTGAAAGATCGAGTCTTTTTAGTGAACTTTGGCGACTGGATTAGATCGGTTGACGCGATAAAATACGCCATTAATAATGACTGGCGACCAGCATCTCTCCGCACTCTATTATCACTTCCCTACTACACCTCTCCGGAGATCAAAGAGATTTTTCAGAACTCCTACTCACATGAAACTGATGAGATGGAAAATGTGATTTTTATGAGCATGCGGGCGATACATATTGATAAAGTTTGTTGGGCACCTTTTGTAGCTTCTTATGGGGGCGGACCCCTCGAACTTTCAAAGCATCGAATTAAAAGAAATTTTGAATTTAATCTGAATCATTGGTTCGTGTTTGAAAGTAAGACTTAACCAAACCCTGTTTGCGATTGCGACGGGGTTTTTTGTTTGACAAAATCTTTATATATGCCATAATTGGAATTCTTTATATGGAAATCAGGAACATCGCCATCATCGCTCACGTGGACCATGGCAAAACAACTCTCACAGACGCTCTGATGAGACAAAATAATACTGGCAAAGAAGGTCAAACAATGGATAGTAACGACTTGGAAAGAGAAAGAGGGATTACGATTTACGCTAAGAACACCTCAATCTTTTACAAAGATACGAAAATTAATATCGTGGACACCCCGGGCCACGCGGATTTTGGTTCCGAAGTGGAACGCGTTTTGAAATCTATCGACTCAGTATTACTAGTAGTAGATGCTCAAGAAGGGCCGATGCCGCAGACGCGTTTCGTTTTGAAAAAATCTTTAGAGCTTGGCTTGAAGCCGATCGTGGTGGTTAATAAAATCGACAAACCAGCCGCGAACCCACAGCTTTGTCTCGACCAAGTGTTTGATTTGTTTTTGGAATTAGGGGCTAGCGATGAGCAGGCTAATTTCCCGGTAGTTTATGCGATTGGGCGTGAAGGGGTGGCGATGAAAAATCTTGGTGATGAATCCCTAAATCTCAATCCTCTCCTTGATGTGATTTTGGAACACGTAAAGCCGACCGACCCAGCACTCTCTGCTAACCCTTTGAAATTTCAGGTGTTTAATTTAGGTTATGATAATTTTTTGGGCAGAATGGCTATTGGTCGCGTTTATGAAGGACAGGTTAAAACCGCCCAAGCGGTGTTTGTGAAAATGGCGGATGGCACAACGCGTACTGGCAAGATCACGAAGATGTTTACTTTTAACGGCATTGAAAGAAAGGATGCTGACGTGGTGGAAGCGGGCGACATTGCGATGATTGCTGGTATTCCTGACATTTATATTGGTGAGACGATTTGTGACCGAGAAGATACGGCCCCATTGCCGATGATTAACATCGACGAGCCGACGATTTCTTTAAACTTTTTAGTGAACAGCTCCCCTTTTGCTGGGCAGGATGGAAAATACGTTACCTCGAGGCAGTTGCGAGAATATTTAGAAAAGGAAAGGGAAGTGAACGTGGGCTTGAAAGTGGAATTTGATGTCGAAGGCGCTGGCTCGGATACTTTTAAAGTTTATGGCCGTGGTGAATTACACATTGCTATATTACTAGAAAATATGAGACGCGCGGGCTACGAGCTTCAGGTCTCTCAGCCTCAGGTAATTATTAAAGAGGTGGACGGGATGCAAGTGGAGCCATATGAAGAAGTGATTATCGACACGCCAACCGAGTTTCAAGGCGTTATTATTGAACGTTTGGGGATGCGCGCGAGTGTTTTAAAAAATATTGAACAAAAAGACAATACGACTCGCTTAACTTTTGAGGGGCCGACTCGCGGACTCTTAGGTTACAAAAATCAGTTCGTAATTGATACTAAAGGAAACGGAATTTTTTCTTCTCGAGTGATTGGTTTCAAAAAGCACGTGGGTGATATTAAAAAGCGCGCCGTGGGTTCGATGGTTTCGATGGCCACCGGCAAAGCTTTGGGTTTTTCTTTGTGGAATTTGCAGGAGCGTGGAATTTTATATATTGAGCCGTCTGCGGAAGTTTATGAGGGGATGGTAATTGGTAACACCTCTAAGGGTGAAGAAATGAATGTGAATCCAACTAAAGGTAAGCAGCTTTCTAACATGCGCTCTTCTGGTACGGATGAAGCGATCATACTTTTCCCAGCATTTAAACTTACGATTGAAAGAGGTTTAGAAATTATGCTTGAGGATGAATATTTGGAAGTGACGCCTAAAAACGTGAGACTAAGAAAGATTCCGAAAGCGAGAAGATAAATACAAAACCCCCGTCATCATCATGACGGGGGTTTTGTATTATTTGACTAATTTAGAATTATCGTGTTATAATCTGGATCAGCACACCACAGATAAACATCGGTCTGTTTCAATCAACTCTACTTAAGGAAGGGTGATTATGTTGAAGCTGGACATGATTAGACATAGGTTTGATGATTCAGAGGTGGACTATCGAATACCATTAAAACAAGCGATCCAAAGGTCTCTACCAGCGACCGACAACATGTCGCCCGTTTGGAACTTTGATAGTCCAACGGAAAAGAAATTAATTACATACGATGGATTATTTCTCGTTAAGAAGCCAGATAAAACAACTCAAGAAATGATTCATTTGATTGAACGTAAGAGATGTTTTCAATTAACGGATTTTC
>CAYHSQ010000064.1:0-3617 GCA_964359365.1 uncultured Candidatus Saccharibacteria bacterium
TATTAGAGCCTCTTCTACACTTAAAGTCTTACTTATCCCCAAAAAACCCAAAGCTAAAAAAACTAAAGTTGAAGGTATTATAAAAACCAACTCCTCAAATAAACCCAAAAAAAGTGCTGCTGCAACTCCATAATTAATTAATAAGTATTTTACCAACTCAAAAAATTCCATTTAATTTAAAAATCTCAATCTTTTTCTAAGCTCCATTAAAATAAACAAAAGCATTGCGAAACTAATAAGTAACAACCAATCTTTGAAACCCAAGCTCACAGTTCTGAGCAAAAGCCTCATTGGCTCAAAATATACCACGAGCATAAGCATAAAAGCCATTCCTAAAACACCAGCAAGCAACTCTCTCCATTCATAAATCTTCAAATCCTCAATCAATCTTTTACCTAATTTAATATTAATCAAGCTCACCACCTGCATTAAACTTAAAAACACTAAAGCTGCCGTCATCCCCCGCCCCACTGCCAACCCTTCAAAAAAATTCCCCACTCCAAAAGTCGTAATCCCAATTAGCAACCCCAAACCTAAAACTTTTTTCCAAAAAGCTCCATTAAACATCTCTCGCTCTCTTATATTTTCCAAATTATTATCTCGCCAAAATACCATTACCAAAAATAAATCAGACACCACATTCAACCACACAGCCTGAATCGGCAATAACACCACCTTAGATCCCAAAAAAATTCCCAAACTTACAAAAAATGCCTCCGAAAATCCTATACTTAAAACAAACTCGGTTAATTTCTTAATCTTTTGAAAAACTAACCGCCCAACTTTCATCGCCTCCACCATCACTAAAAAATCATTACTTAATATCAAAGCATCAGCCACCTCCGAAGCCACAGCCGAAGACACCCCAGCCATCGCAATTCCTAAATCCGCATCAGCAAGCGACGGCGCATCATTTACCCCATCCCCCGTCATCGCCACCACCTCTCCCCTAGCTCTTAATGCATTAATAATCCTCAACTTATTTTGTGGCGACACTCGAGCAAATACAGCGCAATCCAAAACCACACTGGCCAATTTCACATCATTCATCTTGTTAATTTCTAAATCCGTCAGAGCCTCCGCTCGCTTTCCAACTAAACCAATTCTTTCTGCTACTGCCAATGCTGTTAACTTATGATCCCCTGTAATTAAAATTGATCTCACTCCCAATTGCTTCGCCTCAACAATCAATTTCTTAATATTCAGTCGCAACTCATCTGTCATCCCAATAAAACCCAACAATACTAAATTATTATTTTTCTTGCCCTGAGCGGAGCTGAAGGGTTTACCACTAGGCAAAACTTCACTTCTCATATAAGCCACAGCGATCACTCTCATCCCTAAACTCAAAAAGTTTTTTTCAAGTGTTTTCGTGAGACCACCGTGCAAATCACTTTCTAAATCAACCTCCTCGCCATGCCAATAAATTTTTTTACACAAACTCATCACCTCTTCACTCGCCCCCAAAGCTGTCGTAATAAATCCATCCCCCTCACGATGCACTGTTAAATGATACTTTTGATTTTCAGAAACAGGCTCATCCAAAACCAATTCGTGTTCTCTTTCTAAAATATTTTTATCAAAACCTAATTTCTCACCAAACACTCGCAAAGCCACCTCGGTTGGATCTCCCACCACCCTTCTTCCTAATACCTCCCCATTCGCACACAACTCCGCCGCATATCCCATCAAGCGTAAGTCCGGAAAATGCTCCGGATTAATCTCCCGCTCTCCCCAATGAAATTTTCCTTCGTTATTATAACCATCCCCACTCACCTCAAAAAATCGATTGTTCACAAAAATCTTTTGCACCACCATCTCGTTTTTTGTCACCGTCCCAGTTTTATCAAGCGCTAAAACCGTTACCTCCCCCAAAGCCTCTACCGCCGCATTTTTCTTAATCAAAAAATCCGCCTCATAAAGTTTCTGCAGCCCACCCACTAAAAATAAACTAGAAATCAATGGTAATCCTTCGGGCACCAAAGTAATCGCTAAGGTAATTGCGAGAAAAATTCCCTCATTCATATCTCGCCCATTCGCCCATAAAAATATTAGAATCAAAAACACTAAAAGTCCGCCAAAAAATAAAAGGGATCGCGCCAAAAAGTCCACCCCCCTTACTAAGGGCAATCTCACCTCATCCCTCTCTGCGAGTGTGCCTAAACGACCTATTTCGGTCTGCAAACCCGTCTCAACCACCACCGCTCTAGCATACCCATTCCCCACATAAGTCCCCTTATAAACCATATTAACTCTCGAAGCTAAAGGCTCCTCAAATGGCAAAATATCGTCGCTTTTTTTAGCCACCAAACTACCCTCACCAGTTAGCACCGCCTCATTCATCATTAATCGATTGGCTAAAAAAAGATGGGCATCCGCCGCGACAAAATCCCCCCGATCCAAAATCAAAACATCCCCTGGCACCACTAACTTTTCATTTATAAAAACCTCTCTTCCTTCCCGAAATACCAAAACCTCCTTTTCATTTTCACTATCAATTAATTTTAACTTTCCCAAAGCCTGCCACTCACTCATTGCACCTAAAAACACATTCAAAACACTTACCCCAAAAATTACTCCTGCGTCTAAATAATTTCCCAGCACCGCAAAAAATATTGCCGCCAAAATCAAAACATATTGAAAAGGATTGCTGAATTGCCTCAGGAAAATTCTAAAGAAGCCACGCTCGTTTATAACCGGAATTTCATTCAAACCAAAAAAATCGAGCCGCGACAACGCCTCCTTTTTTTCTAATCCCTCCCGACTCGTCTTTAAATTACTAAAGACTTCGGAAGACGCCAAAGAGTGCCACACTTTATTCGTGGTCATCCCCTTAATAATAACATTTCCGAATCCACCACTCCCCGTCTGTCATTGCGAGCGAAGCGTGGCAATCCTCCCCGACCGTCATCTCGAGCATAGCGACTTGTCCTGAGTGTGGTCGAAGGAGAAGATCTAGAGGCATTCCCCACGTTCCCGCTCCCAGATCACCTATTTCACCCACCTCAATTTCTCTTCCGCAAGCACAATATCATCGGGCGTCCCTACCGGCACCCAAAAATCTGCTCGCTCCACTTTCACTTTCCGATCCTTAGCCACCAAATTTACTAAATCTGTTAAGTAATATTCCCCACTCTTACTTTTCTCAATTTCATAATCAAACACCTTATCATCCAAAATCATAGCCCCAGTGTTCACTAAATTAGTTGGTGGCTCCTCTGGCTTCTCTAAAATTCTTTTCAAATAACCATTTTCCATTTCAATCACCCCAAATCTTTTTGGCTCCACATGCTCGAGTGCCAAAACAGCCAACCGATGCTTTAGTAAATTTTCCAAACCTTTTTTTCCATAAAGATCGTCAGCACACACCACTAAAAATCTCTCATTATTTAAATAAGGCCGACACAACTTCAACGCATGCGCCGTCCCCAAATACTCTCTTTGAAACACATAAGTCACTTTTTTACCCAAAAAATTATCTCCACAATAATCCTCTACCTTATTCGCCAAGTAACCCACCACAATAATTAATTCATCAATCTCCTTCGGTAAATTCAAAACCAACCGCTCAACGAGCGGCTTCCCCGCCACTTCCACCAAAGGCTTTGGCTTATCTA
>CAYHSQ010000065.1:0-3610 GCA_964359365.1 uncultured Candidatus Saccharibacteria bacterium
GTATTTGGCTTCGTGTCGTACCAACATCTCTGATAGGAAAATTAAAATAAAGATAGCGAGTAGTTTCCAGAGAAATTTTTTCATGTTCTCGCCCTTTCATTTGCCCCATATTTTTTACTCAGGGTTGGGTTTTTGTACTGGTTGCAGTATGTATTATTTATCATATTTTGTCAATATAAAATCCCCTGTCAGGCAGAAAAAGAGGGGAGAGCTGAAAAATATGCCATGCTCATATGTTTGGCGGTAGTCCGGTGAAGATTCCCGTGAAAACGGGAATGACAGAGTGCTTAGTGTTGGAGTAGGCGATAGAGCTTCTTGTTAGCTGGGTCATTTTAAGGTTTTTGAATTTTCTTTTATTTGCTTATTGGGACTATGTCGCAAAAGATATATTGTGCGACAGTTGTAATAGGGACTTCTCTAAATAAGGCTAGGATTAAAAAACCCGCAAATGCGGGTTTGGGGTTTTGAGGGTTAACTCCCCTAAAGATATTTTCGAATAAAGGCTGTCATGATACTTGTTTGTGCATCTTCTTCGGTCAGCGCTTTAAGCCAATCATGCATTACGGGTTCCATGCCGGGATTAGTATTCCAATCTTCTTCGGAAATTTCTCCTCTAAGATTCTTTTCTGCACGAAGCATTAATTCGTCGAATTTTGGAACATCGCACCAGATGGTTTTTTTTGTTTCATCTAAACTTCTTTTAACTTCGGCTTCGTCAACACGCCTAATAGCTCCAAAAATTTCCCATTGATGCCAAGTGCCGTTTTCACGGCGGCAAGGATTTTCTTTTCGGCCTTTAGCGAGAAGTGTCAGGGCGACGTTTTTGATACCAACCTCTTCTCCGAGCTCTCTCACGGCAGCCTCTTCGAAACTTTCACCGTCTTCTACGTGTCCTGCAGGAAGAGCGAAGCCGAAAGGAAATTTGGCGCGTTCAATGAGAAGTAGATTTCCTACTGTGTTTATGACGACAATGCCGACAGATGTGTGATTGCAGATTTTAGGCATGATTTTATTCTCCTGTGGCTTGAGTTTCGTAAGAATCTTTTTGGGTGTTGAAGAGATTTTGATAGGTACCGGATTCGATACTCATTAGCTCCGCGTGATTACCCATTTCTTTGATTTGATTATTTTCGATCACGATAATCGTATCACAATCTTTAACCGTGTTAAATCGATGAGAGATCATGATGACTGTAACGTCGTCGGGGAGTTTGTTTAGTTCTTCGAAGATAGCCATTTCAGCCACAGCATCGATGGAGGAGGTGGGTTCGTCGAGAATTAAAACTTTAGCATTGCGGTAGAGAGCTCTTGCGAGGGCTAGTTTTTGCCATTGACCAACTGACGGTTCAACACCGTTGAATTCTTTGCCGAGATAGCTCTCGTAGCCGTCTTTCCATCTCAAAATCGTTTCGTGAATCCCCGCTCGCTTAGCGCAATCTACTACTCTCGCTTCATCTATGGGTTCATCACCGCGGCCAAGGGCAATAGCTTGCTTGACCGGAAGTCTAAATCTCGGAAATTCTTGAGCTAGATAAGCTACTTGAGAGTAGAAGGTAGCCAAGTCTAATTCTTTAATAGGTGTGCCATCGATCAGAATCTCGCCGGACTTACAGTCATAGAAACGCATAAGAGCTTTAATGAGGGTGGTTTTGCCAGCGCCATTAATGCCAACCACTGCTACCTTGTCCCCTGCTTTAATTTCGAAATTAAAATTTTCTAGAACTGAGGTGTCTGTTCCTGGATACGAAAACGAAACATTTCTGAACTCTATCGTGGGAGTATGGGGTTTTAATTTTCTCGACCCGTTACGAATAACTTTTGGGGTGGAGATTAATTTACGGATGTCTGAGATGAAGAGGCTGTCGGTATTGAGATTGCTTAGGCTACGAAAGAATTCGTTGAGATCGATGCGAAAGCTCACAATACGCGAGATCAGAAAAATAAAAATATTGATCTCAATGTTTTTATCTATTACGTCACTCATTAGGTAAAAGACCAAGAAGGCTTCGGCGGCGTGCTCGGTGCAGGCGGCAGAAAGTTTTAGCCAAAATCTTTTCTTTTCGTTGGACCTTATTTCTTCATTGAATTCAGTGAGTAGCTCATCGGTGCTTTTCGTGAAATAGGTTTTGAGGTTGCTGACTTTAATCTCGGTCAGCGAGCCTAAAATTGAGAAGTGGCGCTTAATCTCTGAGAATTTTCTTTTGGTCTCGGCTTTGCAATCCCAGATACTCCATTTCAATTGACCGAAACGAATTTCGATTAGGAGGTGGGGTAACATCGCCAAAAAAAGCATGATGGTTACCCACCATTTATATGAGAGCATGATAAAGACTGCGATCGAGATTTGAATGACCTTGCCTGTGATATAGCTCACAAAATCGCTAAAGTGCATCAGTCGCCCGATATTTTCATTAGCCTTCAAAAGAAGGTTATGAAATTCTTGGCTTTCATGAGTTTGGATGTCGATCTCCCCCTTTTTGTCTATTAAAGAGAGTTCGATATATTGCTCAAAGAAAACTGAGAATTGATTTAAGACATAAGCATAGATCACCTTTAGAGAGCCAATGACAAATGGTAGAGAAATGTAGGCTAGAAAGATCAGGAGGAGTTCTGGGTCGAAAACCGACTTGTATTCCCCTGCTGTAATTTTCTTGATAAAGAGAGCGGAACACCAGGCTAGAGCCACTGGCAGGATCGCATTAATAAGTGAAATCGTTAATTCGATTATGATGTAGGATTTTCGGATTTTCCAAATCAATTTAATGATCCAGATAATGTTTTTAATCAGAGAAAACTTGGTTGTGGATTCTTTATTTTTGATTTCATTACTCATTTCCCCTCCTTTCGAGTTTTCGTTACGTTAGATTTTTGTTTTATCTAATAGGCTTGGGAGTTGTAAAAGTACGATTTGAACTTTGGTATATTACAACATAATTTAATTAAAGTCAATATAAATTAAAAACCCGAGAAATCTCGGGTTTTGATTATTGCTTTTTTCTTGGTGGTTAGTCTTCAAAGAGTTTTTCGTTGTATTTTTGGAGTGCTAGTCTGCCGTTGCTGCCTTCATTTGGTAGGCCTATGTAGGTAGTGACGCCGCAGTTGATTGGCTTATCTTGATGATCTAACTGACGAAATTGTTTAGGAGAAAGTCTTTCAAGATTAGCTCGGATGGAAAGAATCGTTAGGTGATGAGCGATCGCTAAAACATTTTTGCCGGCGAAGTCTCTTGTGAGAGTGCTAAACCATGATAGGTTGCGCAAACGAACATCGGGAACGTTTTCACCTTGAGGGTAGCGATATCTGTATGAGCCTTGCATTTGGCTTAAGAGATATTGATCGGGGTGTAGAGATTGAAAAACGCGCCAGTCATTATAGAGGCAGGCTAGGCCGTGATCTTGTTCGATGATGCGTTCTTCGTGAACGGTTTTTACATCTGCTAATTCTGGCCAGCCAAGCTTGAGGCATCTTAGGGTTTCGAGAGTTCTTCGGTATGGGGAAACAAAGATGATGTTTGGGAGTGGCTCATTTCTTTTTCTTAACGCGATGCCAACTTGAGTGGCCTTCTCCCCTGCTCCAGGAGCGAGGTCGGTTTCATGGTCGGCTTTTGTGA
>CAYHSQ010000066.1:0-3571 GCA_964359365.1 uncultured Candidatus Saccharibacteria bacterium
GGTGTTTCCGGCGGGGCGTTCGAAGTTTGATCGCAAGAATTATTTTTATCCGGATTTACCAAAGGGGTATCAGATTTCCCAATACGATGAACCCTTAGTTTTAGGTGGTGAGCTTTTGGGGGTTAAAATCACCCGTATTCATTTAGAAGAAGACGCAGGGAGCTTAATTCATGCTCCGGATGGGAGCTTGGTGGATTATAATCGTTCGAGCGCACCACTTATGGAGCTTGTGACTGAGCCTGATATTCATTCGGCGGAGCAGGCGATGGCTTTTACGCGCGAATTGCAGTTAATTTTTAAATATTTAGGAGCGAGCGAGGCGGACATGGAAAAGGGGTTAATGAGGCTTGAGGCGAACATTTCTTGGAATATGGGGACGAAGGTGGAGGTGAAGAATATTAATTCGTTTAAAGCCTTGGGGGCGGCGATTGATTATGAATTAGCCCGGCAAAAGAAAGCGATTGAAGAGGGTGAGAAAATCGTGCAGGAAACTCGGGGTTGGGACGATAAAAATTTAAAAACAGTTTCTCAGAGAAGTAAGGAGGGCGCGCATGATTATCGTTATTTTCCAGAACCCGATATTCCTCCATTTGATGCTTCGGCTTTTAATTTGGATGTGATTAAAGAATCGATTCCGGAATTACCAGTGGAAAAGCGGGTGAGGTTTGCTTCCGAATTTGGGTTAAATGAGATTCAGACGGAGATTTTGGTAAATGATGCAGCGCTTTCAGATTATTATGAGGCGGCGGTATCAGAATTGAAAGAAGCGGGAGTTGAAAATGGCGCCGTGTTGCTTTTTAATTTTTTAACCACTGACATGTTGGGCTTTTTGAATAAGATGGGTTTGAGTTTGGGGACGACTAAAATCAAGCCAGTCTTTTTGGCGCACTTAGTGGAGCTTGCAACTAAGGGTGGAGTGACAACTCGAGTGGCAAAAGATTTAATTCCAAAGATTGAGGATAAAGGATTGGATCCGCATTTAATTGTGCACGAAGAAGGCTTGGGGGTTTTGGAAGATTCCGACCTTATTGAAAAGACAATCCAAGAGGTGTTAAGCTCCAATGAGAAAGCGGTGGCTGATTACAGGGCGGGCAAGGAGCCAGCTTTGAAGTTTCTGGTGGGAATAACGATGGGTAAATTAAAAGGTAAGGCTGATCCATTGAAATTGACCGAGAAAATTAAAGCCAAGCTGTCATAGCTCTTTGAAAGGAGAGGAGGTGTATTGTGAAGCAAACCAAAGATGGAAAACCCATGAATATGAAGGGTTGGGATTTGGTGCATAATGATTATTATTCTTGTGCAAGAGCTACGCCTCGTGGCAAGTTTGAAATAACAAGAGAAGCGGGGATGACGATGATTAACGTGAAGACTCATCGGAAAGAATTTAAATTCGATGAGGCTTCGGAGGTGATTACCGTTAGGTCGTTGTTTCTGTTTAATCGAGGACCGTATTTGCAGCTATGGCGAGAAGATCAGGCGGTGATCGAATTTGATAAAAGGAATATTTTTAGTGTCGATGGACAGAGAGACTATAGGCGTTCATTTATGGATAAGAATGGTGTGTGGCAGATTTTGGGGGATGAGGAGTTTTTCAAGGTAGCTGTCATTGAGCACGTGAGAAGAGGGCATGAGAAGGATATATTTACTGGTTTTATGATGCACGTGGTGGATAGCGCTAATCTTTTTGTGGATGAGGTGCGAATGCCACCGATGGCTGTGATTCAGCAGCCGATTAGGCCAGAGCAGGATATGGATTAAAAACCCGGAAGTTTCAGGACTTTCCGGGTTTTTTTGTCTGAAATGTAGGTTTTACTGGGTTATTTGACCCATATTGACTTTTTGGATAATTATATGGTATAATACTTAAGTACATTGAAGGGGGTGCGAATGTTTCGTTTCTCCCACTTAAATATCGTTTAGACACAAGGAATGCGTGACGCTATGGCTAATCAGACTAATCCGACTAATCCGACTAATCCGAATGCTACTCCTACTGGCGGCGCTGGTCCGACTATTCCGGCTGCAAATCCTGCGGCGGGGAAGTTCGCTGGTACCCCTAAGAATCCTGCTCCCGCCGCCGCTCCCATTCATGCTCCTCCGGCTGCGATTGCTCCGGTTGGTCCGAGTGGTTTCACTCCTGAGCAGGATGCGTTGCTCGCGCGAAAGATGGGTGATCTGGCTTTTGTTGAAGCCGCCGCGAGGCTGGCCGAACAAGAAGCTGCCAAGCTGGAAGAGCTGGCCTTGAAAGTGACCGCGCGAAATGCGGTCGCCGACAGGTGCAAGCAAGCTGGTGGGGCGGGTGGCTATCTCACGAAGGTCGTGGGGACGCTTCTCTCGATCGCGGTCATTGGCTGCATCTTCTTCACGCCTGAGGGTCAACTGTTTGCGTACGATCGCTTGGTTGACTTCAAGAACGCGGTTGAGGACGTCACCGGTAACATCAAGGTTGGCTATAGTGGCCGGCCGGAAGTGCGGGAAGTGACAGTGAAGCGTGGCGAGATCGTGAAGGTTTCGATTGCGCCTGGTGTGGCATACAACGCTGTTTGGAGTGGGCAGGTCTACTTCCAAACTCAGGCGTGGTTGCCGCATCAAGTGCGAGGTCACGAGAACCTTGGAGAGACTGACTTTCTTGCCTTGAGTGGCGAGGGGGTCGTGAAGTTCACGACAAGGTGAATTCGAACTACTAACAAAAAGTCCATCATGACGAGGTATAACCCTCTGATGGCGAACCCGGTTTAACCGGGTTTTTTGTTTTTATTTTTTTAAAGAAAAACATTCTGCGTAGCTTTATGCGAAGCAGAACGAGTCTATTGATTGTAATCCTTTTATACTAAAGCTACGAAGGATAATTTTTCACCTAATTGTGAAAAATTAGAATCCAATGATCTGTTTAATAACATAGGGGATGCCGCTTGCTACAAGGAGAATGGCGAAATAGATGGCGGCGTAACCTATTAATTTTAGGCCGCTTTTTAAAGTGTCGGATTTGCCGCTTGTGGCGCCGACCAAGATTTTCCAGGCGGCGATTAAAACTATTAAAGCCAGGATAGGAACGGCGATGACTTGCAGGATGTAGAGGAAGCGACTAGCGACGCCGCTTAAGTTGTAGAGGCCGATGGGGCTAGGGAAATCCAAGCCGCCGTTTGTGCCATTGTTAGCGCCTCCACCTGTGCGGCCCTGCAATAAGAGTCCGGCTCGGCTGGGGTTAGAGATTGGTTGGCCGGAATTTTGGCCGCCGTAACCAGAGATACTGTTTTGACTGCCGGTGCCTGAGACGGAGCTTTTGTTACCCGTACCAGAAATAATATTTTTAGGTGCGGCAAAAGGATCGAAAGTTTCTGCCTGCACTTTGGCGGGGTTAATTAGAATAATTTCGTTAGAAACTTTATGAAGAGTTAAAAAAAGAAAAAGGAAGAGGCTTGATAGGGTCATAACTATATTATAGTGGAAATTTAAAGATTTAAAAATTTGAACTTAATGAGGGGTATTTTTTGAAAAATTTGCGAAAGATGAAAGATGTGGTATAATCCCTTTTAATTAAAAAATATGAAATTGAGACCAATTTATTTTG
>CAYHSQ010000067.1:0-3518 GCA_964359365.1 uncultured Candidatus Saccharibacteria bacterium
GCCAGATGACAAAATCTTCTCAACAACTGATTTTGATTATAATATTTTAGCTAAAGGTAAATTGAATATTCCAGGTTTTGCTAAGACGCCAAAGTTCGCAGCCTTTTATGGAGAAATTAAGACGGCTTTGGCTGGTGGGTTTGTGGGGCAGAGGCCTGTGCCAACAGCGAATGATATTACTAAGGCTCGAGAAAAAGCTTTGGCAGATGTGCGCACTAATTTGGAGATGATGGCGAAGAGTGAGGTGGCTAAGGGTTTTAAATTATTGGAGGACGCTTCTCAGTTTAAAGTGATTAAGGAAAGGGTGAGTGATGACGTGGATGAGAATGGTCAGTTTTCAATGTTTATCGATGCTGAGTTAACGGCGGTAGCTTTAAAAGAGGTAGATTTAAAGAATTTAATGAAGGAGAGGTTGAAGCAAGATTTAGGGGCTACCTATGATGTTAAAAGTGACGATTTAAAATATGGTTTAGCGTCTTTGGCGCTGGATAAGGGTCGAGTGACTTTGGAAATGGATTATAAAGCAGTAGTGGAACAGCCTGTGGATACCACTAAATTGGCAGGGGCTTTGAAGGGTAAATCTAATCAGGATTTATGGGCTACGGTGAAGGCTTTGCCTGGATTGGATAAGGCAAATGTTTCCCTTTGGCCGTTTTGGGTAATGAGCGCGCCTTCGAGCTCGGATAAGATTAAAGTGGTTGTTGACTAGCCTCATATTCCTGTGCTATCATTCGACACTGAAATAAATATTAATGAGTAAAGATTCTGCTATACAGGTTCAAGGGGGGGTTTTAGAAAACCTACCAGGTACCAAATTTAAGGTAAAGCTAAACGATGGAAGAGAGGTCTTGGCCCATCTTTCAGGTAAGATGCGGATGCATTACATTAAGATTTTACCGGGTGATAAGGTAACTTTAGAGATGACTCCTTACGACGACAAGCATGGTAGGATAGTTAGAAGAATGTAAAAAAATGCAAGTAAAAGCTTCAGTAAAAAAAAGGTGTTTAAATTGTAAGACAGTAAGACGTCGAGGAAGAGTGCATGTGATTTGCAAAAATCCAAAGCACAAACAACGTCAGGGTTAATTTTATTTAATTTTATGAGATTAATGGGTATAAATATTCCTGATGCTAAAAGAGTGGAGGCTTCGTTGCCTTATCTTTATGGTATCGGGCCAAAGCGATCAAAAGAGATTTTGAAAGCAACTAAGATTAGTCCAGATAAGCGAGCTAAAGATCTAACTTCAGCTGAGCTAAACTCGATTAAAGATTTTATTGAAAAGCATTATAAAGTAGAAGGTGAACTTCGAAATGTGATTAAGCAAAATATTGCTTTGCTAAAAGATATCATGGCCTATCGTGGTATCAGACACATGAAGAAATTGCCGGTCAGAGGTCAAAGAACCAAAACCAATTCTAGAACCGTGAGAGGTAATGTAAGAAAGACGGCTGGTAGTGGTAAGAGAAAGGTGGATCTTAAGTAAAAATATGGGTAAAAAGAAAGTAGCAACTGAAACAACTGAAGAGGCCTTGAAGGCCTCTGCTAAAACTGAAAAGGCGGAGTTAAAAGCTTCGACTTCCGGGTCCGCATCGAAGAGAATCGAAAGCGGTCGAGTTTATATTAAGTCTTCTTATAACAACACTGTTATAACCGTCACAGACGCTAAGGGCGATGTGATTGCTTGGGGTACTTCAGGATCTCTTGGTTTTAGTGGTCCAAAAAAGGCAACTCCTTTTGCTGCTTCTAAAGTAGTGGGTGCGATTGCGGAAAAGTTAAAGAAGTCTGGTCCAGTGGATGTCCATGTTTACGTGGATGGTGTGGGTGGTGGCCGAGATTCGGCTTTACGCTCTCTTTTGAATCATGGTTTCAACGTCTTATCGATTAGAGATATTACTCCGATTCCTCACAATGGTCCTAAGCCATGCAAGGTAAGAAGAATTTAAAATATGTTTAATACTAAAGAAAAAAAAGAAAGAGCTTTGGGAGTGAGGTTAATGCTTAAGCCTTTTAGGTCTGCTTCGGGTAAGTCTGCGATGGCACGACGTCCTTATCCTCCGGGTCAGCATGGTAAAAATAGACGTTCGGCTTTGTCTGAAGTAGGTACTCAACTTAAGGAAAAGCAAAAGATTCGTTTTAGTTATGGTGTGTCCGAAGCTGCTTTGAAAGCCTTGTTCAAGAAAGCTGTAAGAAACACCGGGGTAACTGGTCAGGTAGTGGTTTCTTTACTTGAAAGGCGTTTAGATAATGTGGTGTTTAGATTGGGTTTTGCGCCATCTAGATCGGTTGCAAGACAGCTTGTAAGTCATGGGCATATCATGGTGAATGGTAAAAAGACGAATATTTCTTCGTATGATGTTAAAATTAAGAATGTTATCTCAATTAGGCCAGAATCTAAAGGACACGCTTTGTTTAAAGATTTAGCTGAGAATTTAAAGAGAATGAATGTGCCGGTGTGGTTGAAGCTAGATTTAGAAAAAATTCAGGGTGAGGTAGTGGGGACACCCAAAGATGTGGAAACGCCTTTTGATGTTAACTTAGTCGTTGATTATTATTCAAAATAAATTATGCAATACGCTTATTTAAGTGAATCGGTAAAAGTAAAAAAGGTCTCTGAAACAGCCACTTCGGGCATGTTTGAAATCGATGGTTTGTATACCGGCTATGGTATTACTGTTGGTAATGCCTTGAGGAGAGTTTTGTTGTCTTCTTTGCCAGGTGCGGCTGTGACCCAGATTAAGATTAAGGGTGCCAACCATGAATTTTCTACCTTACCTAACGTAATGGAAGATGTGGTGGAGATCATGTTGAATTTTAAAAAGATTAGATTTGCGATTCACTCAGATGAACCTCAGGTGCTGTCTTTGAAAGTGAAGGGGGAGAAGGTGGTGACTTCGTCTGATATTAAATTAAATGCTCAGGTGGACTTAATTAGTCCAGATGTGCACATCGCTACTTTGAGCTCGAAGGGAGCTGAACTTGATATTGAAGTGACGGTAGAAAAGGGTTTGGGTTATGTGCCTGTCGAGGCTCAGAAGCACGAAAGATTGCCGATCGGCGTAATTGTGCTTGACGCTGCTTTTTCTCCTGTGGTAAAAGTAAACTTCACCGTTGATAACATGCGTGTTGGTGATAAGACTGACTACAACAGCTTAAAGCTCGAAATTGAGACCGATGGTTCTTTAACTCCATCTGCCGCTTTGCGAAAAGCGTGCAATATCTTACAAGATCACTTCTCGGTTATTTCTCAAGTAGAAGTGGGTGGTAAGGATAAAGAAGAAGAAAAATAAAATTATATATGGCAGTAGTAACAAGAAAATTTCATAGAAAGGTAGGTCAGAGGCGAACTTTTTTTAGGTCGCTGGCTTATAATTTGATTATGAAGGGTGGGATTCAAACCACTGTCGCTCGAGCAAAATCGATTAGACCGATGGTAGAGCGAATGCTTACTATTGCTAAGAAGAATCGTTTGGCTGATTTAAGATCATTGATTGCGAAGCTTGATAATAAAGAGCCAGCG
>CAYHSQ010000068.1:0-3391 GCA_964359365.1 uncultured Candidatus Saccharibacteria bacterium
TTGCGTCGATTGTGAATTCTTACCCGCCAATGGTTAACTACGGAGCGATTGTCTTAGGCGTCGCTTTTGTA
The DNA here is from genome assembly GCA_964359365.1 of uncultured Candidatus Saccharibacteria bacterium. Lineage (GTDB taxonomy): Bacteria > Patescibacteriota > Minisyncoccia > UBA6257 > UBA11618 > JAHFLM01. Next base: position 72 of record CAYHSQ010000068.1, read on the forward strand.
GGGGTCGTCATTGCCGGAGGTTGGATTGCTGTCAGGGAACTGGCTTTGAAGCGCTGACAGCGTATGTCTAGATGGATTTATTCCATCACGGACCTCGGAAATTACGAGGTCCTTTTTATTTGTTTTTTTCAGGATGACATTATTATGATGGATTGAATAAAAGCTGATTTTGTTTTATTTTATAGACAATGAATGGTGATTTGCCACTTTTTAATTTGCCGGAGATTGAACGTGAAATTTTGAAGTTTTGGAAGGAGAAAAAAGTTTTCAAGGAGGGGATGAAGCGATCGGAAAAGACGGCGAAAAAGAATTTTGTTTTCTTTGAGGGGCCGCCGACGGCGAATGGGCACCCGGGGTTGCACCATGTTTTGGCGCGCGTGTATAAGGATGTGATTTTGCGTTATCGCACGATGAAGGGGGAATATGTGTTGCGTCGAGCGGGTTGGGACACGCAGGGGTTGCCGGTTGAGATTCAGGTGGAAAAAGAATTAGGTTTGAAAGATAAAAATGATATTGAGACTTATGGGGTGGCGGCCTTTAATCAAAAGGCGAAGGATTCAGTGTGGCAGTTTAAGGGGGAGTGGGAGAATTTAACCGAGCGCATTGGTTATTGGTTGGATTTTGAAAATGACTACGTAACTTATCGGAACGATTATTTGGAAAGTATTTGGTGGATTTTGGGGCAGGCACATGGGAAGAAATTAATTAAAAAATCTTATAGAATTGCGCCATGGTGCACGAGGTGTGGGACGACTTTGTCATCTCATGAAATGGGGCAGCCGGGGGTTTATAAATTGAAGAGGGATCCGAGTTTGTATGTGAAGTTTAAATTAGTAGATAAAGAAAGCGAATTTCTTTTAGTTTGGACGACGACGCCTTGGACTTTGCCGGCGAATATGGCGGTGGCGGTGAATTCTAAGTTGCAATATAAGAAATATAAAGTGGAGGCTGAGGGAAAGATAGAATATTTATGGAGTGCAATGGCTTTACCAAACAATGTGATTGGCGAGGTCGTGGAGGAAAAAGTGGGGAAAGAACTTGAAGGATGGAAATATGAGACTTTGTATAAAAATGAAGCGCCATATAAGGTTTATTTGGCGGATTTTGTGTCGGATGCTGATGGGACGGGGTTGGTGCATGTGGCGCCGGCTTTTGGTGAAGAGGATTTTAATTTATTAAAAGATGATTTAGGGGAAGGGGAGATTTTGATGACGGTGGATGATAGGGGTGGGGTGATGGCGGAAGTGCCGGGGAAGGGGAGGTATGTGAAGCAGGCGGATAAAGAGATTTTGGAGGATTTGAAAAATCGAGGGTTGGTGTTTTATCAAACGGAAATTGAGCATGAATACCCTCATTGTTGGCGGTGTGGGTCTTTGATTCTTTATATGGCGCGGACTTCTTGGTTTATTCTAATGAGTAAGTTGCGTAAGGAATTGGTGGCGGAAAATAAAAAAATCAATTGGGTGCCGGAGTATGTAAAAGAAGGGCGGTTTGGGAATTGGATTGCGGAGGCGAAGGACTGGGCGATTTCGAGGAATCGTTATTGGGGGACGCCGCTGCCAATTTGGGAATGCCAAAATTTGAAGTGTAAAGATTTTACGGTGGTAGAGAGTTTGGAGGATTTGAATAAGCGGGCTTTTAATAAAAATAAGTTTTGGGTGATGAGGCACGGGGAGGCGGATCATATTTTAAATCATTGCTTGGCGGGGGATTTGGCGAATGACTGGTCTAATTTAACTTCTAAGGGGGAAAAGCAGGTAGAAGTGAAGCTTGAGAAGTTAAAAAAACTGGGGATTACTAAAATTTATAGCTCGCCTTTTAAAAGAACGATGCAGACGGCAGGAATTATTGCGAATGCTTTGGGTTTGGATATTTTAGTGGATGACCGGTTAAAAGAAACTGCTTCGGGGGTGTTTGATGGTCTAGATTACAAAAAAAGGAAGGAGTTTTTGTTGGGGTTGGGGGGTGATATGATGGCGGCTAAGCCTGAAAAAGGGGAGAGTTTTTACGATGTGAGAGGGAGAGTGATTAGAGGTTTTGAAGAAATTAACGCCGAGAATCAAAACGAGAAGATTTTGGTAGTGTCGCATGGGGATCCAATTTGGATGATTTCTTCTGGGATTAAGGCGGTTAGCAATGAAGAGACTTTGTTAAATAAGCATTTGCCTAATGGTAAGAATTTGGAGGTGGGGGAGTTTAAGGAGTTGGAATTCAATAACTGGCCGTTTAATGACAAGGGGGAGCTCGATTTGCACAAGCCTTTTGTGGATAACTTGTGCATAAAGTGTGGAAAGTGTGGGGATAAGATGTGGAGAATTCCGGAGGTATGTGATGTGTGGCTTGATTCTGGGGCGATGCCTTACGCGGCGTGGCATTATCCATTTGAGAATAAAGCGGTGGTGGATGGGGGGAATAAGGATAACGCCCTTCGGCAAGCTCAGGGTAAACAGTTTCCGGCGGATTATATTTGTGAGGCGATGGATCAGACGCGTGGTTGGTATTACACCTTGCTGGCTTTGGGAGTGATTTTGGGGAAGGGAAGGCCGTTTAAAAATGTGGTGACCCTTGGTCATATTTTGGATAAGAATGGTTTGAAGATGAGTAAGTCTAAGGGAAATGTGGTGGAGCCGTTTGGGGTGTGCGATAAAGATGGAGCGGATGCTTTGCGTTGGTATTTATTTACTTTGAATCAGCCGGGGGATACGAAGCGGTTTGATGAAAGTGATTTAGTGAAAAGTAATCGCAGATTTTTAGCGTTGATTTATAATTCATTTAGTTTTTTGAAAACTTATGGAGATCTGAAGGTGGATTTCAAGTTGAAGCCGAAACATGTGATGGATCGGTGGATTTTAGCGCGACTGAATGAGGTGATGCTTATGAGTCAGAATTATTTAGAAAGTTATAAGATTGTGGAGGCGGCGCTTGAACTAGAAAAGTTTGTGGATGATTTGAGTCGTTGGTATATTCGGTCTTCTCGGAAGAGGGTGGAGGCTTGGCCGGTGCTATGTTTGGTGTTGTTTGAGTTAAATAAAATGATCGCGCCCTTTACGCCTTTCTTTTCAGAGATGCTTTATCAGGTGTGGCGAGATGAGAATAAAAAATTGGAGCTGTCGGTACATTGGGAAAAGGCGAGTGAGCCGAATAAGAAGTTAATTGATAAGAAGTTGTTGAAAGAAATGGAGGAGGTGAGACGTTTGGCGAGTTTGGTTTTGGCTTTGAGGGCGGAATCTGGGATTAAAGTGAAGCAGCCTTTGTTGGAGTTAAAAATTAAGACTAAGGTGGCTTTGAGTAAGGAAATTCTAGCGGTTTTAGCGGGGGAG
>CAYHSQ010000069.1:0-3054 GCA_964359365.1 uncultured Candidatus Saccharibacteria bacterium
ATTTATCACAACTCCCCGCTTAAAGCATAGTCGGGTTTTAAATCTTCAAATTTTACATTAGGAAAATTAGGGAACTTTAATAAGATTTTTTGAGTTTCAAAGCCTTTCAACTCACTGATAAAAGTTTGGCTGGCGGTTTTGATTAAGTCGGTTTGATCTCTCATTAAACTTAAGATGGTGATGTTTTTGATGAGGAATGGGTTAGGATTTAAAACTTCAGCCTCGATCCCCCAATCGGTGCCGCTAATAATCTTTTTATCGTTTTGAATCCGAATAATCGGCGCTTCGAGTTTTTGATCATTAAAAATTGCGGGGTCGAGCTCGATTTTTAACGAAGAGATTTTTGCCGGGTCAGGCACTTCGCCCACAAAAGAAACCCAACGACTTTCACCAATATATAAATTAGCGGTGGATTTAAACATCCCTAAAGCCTGATTATTTTTATCAAATAAAATGGCTCGGTAAGGAATTTTAGAAATAGAAACGAGCGAGTTAGGATTTTGCATTTGGGCTAGAACTAAAAGTTGATTATTAGCACCAACCAAATAAAGGCTGTCTAAAACTTTTGGTTGCTTAGCTTGATGAATGGCGCAACTCCCACAAACTCCCCCGCAATCGATATCCGTTTCAGTTTGATTTTGAATTTTATCAAAGCAGGTCGGCGTGGATTTGAAAAATCTTAGGTAAATAAAGAGGATGATAATGGCGAAAATAATCAGGTAGAAACTGCCATATAAAAGTTGTTTACTAGTGCGAGTCATGAGTTTAGTATATTATAAAAAGCTAAAAAATCTCACTAAAAGACAAGTAGGCTGAGGATTTAGGAAAAAAATGATAGATTTTAAGCCATTCCTATGCCTGATTTGACTTTAGGTGTCAAGTATGCTATACTTGTAATTAGATGGGCTGAGGAGCGTCTGAAGCCCTGTCGCACATTGTTAGGGGGAGGCCGGAAAACCGGCGAAGGAGACTGGTCATGAACCAGAATCAAAACAGCGCTGTGGTCGAGAGAGTGAAGAGTCCCGTTGAAGTTGTGGCCGACTGGCTGATGCAACTGAAGCGACAGGCGAGCGAGAGATTGCTCGCGGTTGCGACCAGACTCGGAATCAACTCCGAGTACGCACGTCAGGAGCTCACAGAGTTCTGGCAAAGAACCGGTGGCGACATCGCCAGCCTGGCAACCAGAATCGCTCAGGACATCATCGAGTACGTTGCTTGGGACAGTGCCCGCCGGCAAATGCTGATGCGGCTCGCCCAAGGAAGAGAGTCGCTTTAGACTCCCCGCCCCCGCCACAACGGCAGAGGATCGAGTAATCGATGCCTCGCTAAAAAAGCCCAGACACTAAGTGTGCCTGGGCCTTTGCTTTTTATTATCTATTTGGCTTGCGATTTTATTTACGCTAAATCCAGAAAAATATCGAGGTTAAAACAACTACTAATAGCCACTACCGCATGATTATTTTTCTTCTTTCTTTGGGTCGATGACTTTGTGCAATTGCTCATAAGCTTCTTTGGCTTTCACTAAAGCTATTTCGCTCACAGGGTCAACGTAAGTGAGGATCCAGGGAGTGTCGGAATTAACTGGGGTGTTCCCGGCACGCAAAATATCTCGATAGTACCAAAGATTACTCTTACTATTGTCACACCGAAACCAATCACGAAAAAGAATGTTGCCGGGCGAAACGGCAGTAATAGTTTTGAACCCGGCCGTGTGCTTTTAGCCACAGTGCAGGCAAATTACTCTCGCGCTTTTTATAAGAAAAACAACACCGATCACCACGAAAAAAATAATAAAAAGAACAATCTCAATGTAAGGATTCATGGCGAAGCCTTTCTTCTACGGTAAAATTTAGCGCGGAAAGATTTAGGGAGGGTCGGCCAGACGAGTAACATGAAAAGCTGGAAAATGGCGTTAAGACAAGCAAGACAGATGAAGGCTACGACTAAGCAACTGACGAAGTTTGGAGACGGCATGAGCTTGATCCTTTTTGAAAGAGCTCCCTCCTACGCCAAGGCTTCGAAGGGCAAGAAAAAACTAAAGGTAGATTACCTTGAGAATTAAGGGGTGTCTAGGGTAATAAAAAACCACGGGGTTAGCCGTGGCTTAAGTTTTAATTCATAAATTTTTAGGAGAGATCACCGAGACCACTGTCATCGTCACAATCTTGCTGGCTGTCATTGCTTTCGCTCTGACTTTCACCAACAGCATTATCTTCCACTTCAACTTGATCTGGCTCAGTATCATCACCTGATTGAGCCTCCGCCTCTGCATCAGAATTATTAACGGCAACTCCAACCAAATCTCCGAACTGGTAATTTGGTAACTGGTCGACGCTGGTTTCAAAGACCGGTAGATCGCTTTCATCGGCAGATCCAACTTGATCTTCTACGAATAGAGCATTCTCATCGGATTCAACCGGATTGTCAAAAAATGGGGTGTCGTCTTCAGATTGAAAACTCGAGGTGTCGAAGCTTGTTGGAATGTTGTCGAGCCAATAGAAAGCGACGTCTACCAAGTCATCGATAAATCCGTCATCAAAGCAGAACTCATCTCCAGAATCGTAAACTAAAACCTGATCCTTAAGACGAGATTTGCTCTTTTTCTTTCTGGGAGTAAAGCGTAATTTCAAATTATTGATACGTCGTACCAATCTTTTGGGAATTGCTTGGCGACTATCCCCACCATATTTCTGATTAATCTCCAGAAGAGAATCGAGGATGGATCTAAGCTTATCAGCTTTTGCAGCTAAAGAGCTTTCGATATCTGAATTGGCAGATAGATTGTCATTCAACCTTTCCAGATGATCTAAAAAAGATGGGTTACCAAATTGCCCTGACTCGAGTTTGGCAGCGATTTTGATATGTAGGCTATCAATTAGCTTCGACATTTTGCTTTTGCGATACTCAATCGAACCAAAGGAGACCCAAGTCCAAAAAGGAACTTTGATCGCCTCTCTGGTAGCGGCCACGGTGGGTAAAGATGAAGCTATTACTCGCATTACCCAATAGTCTAAATCACGGATTGTTGACGCTTCTAAATTAGGAAGAAGTCTT
>CAYHSQ010000070.1:0-2947 GCA_964359365.1 uncultured Candidatus Saccharibacteria bacterium
TCGTTAGCCATAATCACTTCTCTTTTACCGTCTTTGCAAATGCCGGGGTAACCTAAGATCACTTGAAGGGGCTTGTTTTTGCAGGCTTTTGCAAGGTCCGGATCTTTGGAGGGAACTTGAATATCACCACCCCTACCATCTTTATTAGAGTCACCAGTACATGGTAAATAATATTTACCGTCAGCATCTTTTGAAATAGTAACGCTAATCGTAGCCGGCTAATTGTTAATAACGGTTCTGAGAGTGGCGCTAAAAGAGTCGCCTTCTGGAATATCATTTAAATTGGCTATTGGGGAAATAGAAGCTGGACCGGTTCCATTAGCGCCATTTCCACCACGAACCTTGGTATAAATTTCACACATACCAGGAATACTGCTAACTCTAGCCTGGGGAGAATTTCTACCTTGAAAAACAGCTGGTTCATTAACAGTAAGAACTACCGGAGCCCCTGTATCAAAGCTTGGCCCACCTAAAGGTAGGTCTGGTAGATATGAAATAGCATTAGAGTTGACCGACGAACCTGACACGGTAAAGGTTGATCCTAAGGTTATACCACCACCAATTTGCTGACCGGGATTACCGGGTATGGTAATTTTATCACCACCTTTTCCGGGATCGATAATTTGACCAGGACTAGCACCAATAATAATCATTCCGGAGTCATTACTATTAGGACCAAAAAATGGGAAGGAGATATTTTTAGACTGAAGGGCGTCAAATTCTGCCTTAGTGACAAATGTGCAAGGGGCTAAGGATTTAACTATGGTGCAACTTCTTTCTGTGGCTGGCACGGTAAAAACATATCCACTGTCAGGGGTAGAATCTATAGCGGTACCATCTGCTTGAGGTTGCATCTCAGCTAAATAAGCATCTAAATTTAAAGGTGGGTCGCAAGGAATGGCTCCGGGGAGATAACCAACAACCGAAGACATGTAGGCATCGATATTGCCAGTATCTATGCCAAATTTAGTAGGCCCCTGATACATTACCGAGGCTCCATTACCCCACTTTGGACAATCATTATAAATTGGCTTGCAACCCTTGGTTTGAATTGGCGGCTTTCTTCTTGCGTTATTCCATTTATCGATTTGCTCTTGAGTGGGCTTGCAAACTAAATTGTTTTTAGGATCTGCCGGAGGAAGTAACTTTTTTAATTCATCAGCGTAGGCAAGGAGGTCTTCATTTGCTTTTTCAACAGCAGCTTTACTTTCTGGTTTTAGAGTAATAATAACTGGTATTTTGTTTATTATCTTCAAAACATTATTAGAATTTTCGAGAGATGGCTCTTTGTTAAAATTTTCTATAGCTGATTCTAAAAGTAAACCGAATTTACAGGCGTTATCCACTCCAACGGCATTTTTATTATTTGGATTACCACTACCCTTACCATTTGGTGGTTGGCAGTATTTGTCCATAACATTACCAGCAAAAGTAGAAAGATCCGGTGAAAGCGCTGGCGCTTTTGGAGCTACTGGATCAGGGCAGATGGGCATTTCGGGCATCATCATGGGAATTGCCGGAGGGGTTGGCTTGTTTGGGGGGCAGCTTTTAATTTCTTTTTCGCAGGCTTTGGTTGGTTCTGAATTTGGTGTGCCAAAATATTTGTCAGAATTACCTTCGTTGTTAATTTTTTGAACAACATCTCTTACGGTTTGAATATCTTTATCATTAAGAATGGGCTTAGCGGCGACGTCCTCAAGAGATTTTATCTCTTTAGAAAAATCTTCAGGATTTTTTAAATTAGCATCAATATCTGAAAGAAGAGTTGCGACTCCGGCTTTATATTCTTTGCAAATTTCTTTGGGCTCATCAGCTTTAACGGCAATATTTTTAGTAGAAAAATTCTCGGCAATAAGAAGACTTATTAAAATTAAAACAATTAAAGAGAAGGTTAAAAAATAACTTCTGCGCGTCTTTTCCATACTTTAATATTAGTATAGCAAAACGCCATGCACGAGTCACAAAATATTACCTATGTGCGGTGTTTATTTTACGAAGATTCCCGCTTTCGCGGGAATGACACATACTTCGTTTTTATTTTTTAAACTTGAGGTTGGGGTTCTTCGGGATTATTAGGTTGTTGGGGCTGGCCGTAAAGGGAACCGCCGATTCTTTGGAGTTCGGCGCTTAAAGCGTCATGGGTGGATTTAATTATCGTAGCGTCGTTGCCTCCCTGAGTTGCTTTGAGAGTTTCAATTTTTTCTTTAAGAGAGGTTTTGTCGGCATCGCTAATTTTAGCTTCGAAATCTTTTAAAGTTTTTTCGGTGGTGTAAATTAAGCTTTCGCTTTGGTTACGTAAATCAATTAACTCTCGCTTCTTTTTATCTTCATCAGCAAACTTAGCAGCCTCGGTCTTCAACTTCTCGATTTCTTCTTTGTTTAGGTTAGAGCTGGCTTGAATCGTGATGGATTGAGCCTTACCACTCGCCTTATCAATGGCTTTTACATTAAGAATGCCATTAGCGTCGATGTCGAAAGAAACTTCTACCTGGGGCACGCCACGAGGCGCTGGAGGGATACCATCTAAATTAAACATGCCAAGGGTTTTATTATCGGTAGCCATCGGTCGTTCGCCCTGCAAGACATGAATTTGCACCTGAGTTTGATTATCTCCAGCTGTGGAGAAAGTTTGAGACTTACTGGTTGGGATCGTGGTGTTTTTTTCGATCAAAGGAGTCATCACGCCGCCCAAGGTTTCGATACCCAAAGAAAGTGGGGTGACATCTAATAAAAGCAGGTCTTTTACATCACCCTGCAAAACGCCGGCCTGTACAGCGGCTCCTAAGGCAACCACTTCGTCTGGATTAATATTACGATGAGGTTCTTTACCAAAAGCAGCTTTGACGTCTTCAACTACTGCGGGCATTCTGGTTTGGCCACCCACTAAAACGACTTCATTAATATCTTTAAAATCAATATTAGCGTCTTTAACGACTTGCTTTGTGAT
>CAYHSQ010000071.1:0-2909 GCA_964359365.1 uncultured Candidatus Saccharibacteria bacterium
TCCCACGGAGAATCGAACTCCGATTTGTTGGATGAAAACCAACTGTCCTAACCATTAGACGATGGGACCACCATCGAGAATCTGAGCCTAGCCTTGCTAATAACTCGGATTCAATGTTTACTTATAATAACCACCTTTTATAATAAAAACAAGGTATAAAACTATGTTAATTGATCTTTTCGCTTACCAAGATTTAAGTTTATTAATCGTTCGCATCGCCCTCGCCCTCATCTTTTTAGTGCATGGCTTTGGCAAAATTAAAGATATTAAGGCTACCGTTTCTGGCTTTGAGATGATGGGTTTTAAGCCCGGTAATCTTTGGGGGCCGCTCGTTGCCTTCGGTGAAATCATCGGCGGCCTTTCCTTACTTATGGGATTTTATTTTCAATATGGAGCTATGTTGCTCGCAGTAATTATGCTCGTTGCTTTAATTTGGAAGATTATGAAGGGTCAGAGCTTGGTTGGGGGGTTCGAATTCGATTTAATTTTATTGAGTACCCTTTTACTTTTAGCCACAGTTCCCGCCGGCGGCCTTTATTCGTTAGATGCCTATTACTTACAGGTTAGTTAGGTTGTAAGTCATTACAAAACAAAAAACTCCAGTAGATGGAGTTTTTTGTTTTGTATTTACTCCTGATGCAGCATCTTCCGGAGATCTTCCAACCTCGCTTTCACTAGAGGATTTTTCTTTAAGCTCGAATCTTTTTTGAAGATTTGCACCGCCGCTTCTCTGGCTAATTTAATCAACCTCACATTATTAAGGGAGCGCATCGCTAAGTCTGGTAAGCCGGTTTGCTTGTCGCCTAAAAATTGGCCGGGGCCACGCAACTCTAAATCCTTTTCGGCTAATTCGAAGCCATTTTTAGCTTCCACTAAATATTCCAAACGCTTTTTCACATCCGGACTTTGGGATTCGGTAAACAAGAAACAATGCGATTGATGCTCGCCGCGCCCGACGCGCCCTCGAAATTGATAAAGTTGAGACAGGCCAAACCTTTCCGCGCCTTCGATCATCATAATGCTGGCGTTTTGAATATCGACACCCACCTCGATCACTGAAGTCGCGACCAAAATATCAGTCTTCCCATCCTTAAACTTTTTCATAATCAAATTCTTCTCTTCCGGCTTCAGCTTCCCGTGTAGCATGTCGATTTTCAGTTTCGGAAAAATCGTCATCTTCAATTTCTCGTATTCTTCCTTAACTGTTTTTGTATCGCTCCAAGTATTTTTCACAACTTCACCATCCTGATCACTCTCACTCTTAGCCTCGATCCGCGGACAAATCACAAACACCTGCCGCCCCTTTTTAATCTCCTCGTTAATAAATTTATAAGCTAAAGCCCTCTTGGTCGGCTCAATAATTTTAGTTTTAATTTCCATTCTCCCTTTAGGCAACTCTTTAATAATCGAAATATCTAAGTCACCAAACAAAGTTAAAGATAGGGTGCGTGGGATCGGCGTGGCGCTCATTGATAGTAGGTGGGGGATAAAGTCATTCTCTTTGTTATTCAAGAGGTGGGCGCGCTGTTTTACGCCAAAGCGATGCTGTTCGTCGACGATCACCAATCCTAAATTTTTGAAGGCGACATCTTTTTGAATAATCGAGTGCGTCCCCACCACGATTTTTATTTTACCCTTTTCAATTTCATGGACAATCTCGCTTTTTTTCATGTCCGCCTCTAAGTTTTTTTCGTGAAACACCTTTGAGCTCGACGCCGTCATCAAAGCCAAATTAATTTCCCATTTCGGAATTAATTCCGCAAAAATCTTTTTAATCGTTTCATAATGCTGATTTGCCAAAACCTCAGTTGGCGCTAAAAAGGCCACCTGCCACCCATTCTTCGCGGTGATTAAAGCCGCCGCCGTCGCGACCACGGTTTTTCCCGAACCCACATCGCCCTGCAATAAGCGATTCATCGGGTGCGGTTGGCGAATGTCTTTCAAAATCTCAAGCGTCGCTTTTTTTTGTTCAGCCGTGAGTTCAAAAGGGAGCGTTTTCAAAATCTCCTCCCAATCTTTTTTATAAACCTTACTCGACAAAGCCTTCGCTTTCGACAAATGCGATTTTAATTCTAAGTTATTCAGTTGCAGTAAAAACAAACTTTCAAACGCAAAGCGTTCCCGCGCTTTTTCCGTATCCTCGATTTTTTTCGGGAAGTGAATATTCACCAAAGCATTTTTAATTTCCGGCAAGTTACTCATTTCCAAAACTTCTGCTGGCAAAAAATCTTCCGGCAATTTTAAATTTTGCAGTAAAATTTTAATTAAGTAGCGCAACCCCTTCGAAGTTAAGCCCTTCGTTTCTGAATATTTCCCGGTGAGCTGCCCGGTGTGAGTCGCGTCTTTAGTTGGCGACAAATATTCAAATTGCGGATTGTTCAAAGTAAGGCCGCTCTGCCCCATGCCAGTTTTCCCCGCAAAGTTCACCGGCTTATCCAAATGTAAATTCCGCACTAGGAAAGGCTGGTTAAACCAAACCGCGCGAATGAGCCCAGTGCCGTCGGTGATAATCGCTTCCACAATCACCATGTGGCGCTTCCAAATATTTTTTACATTTACTTTTTTAATCACCCCAGAAATCGTCGCCGTCTGCCCCGGCTCCAAGTCGCTAATCCGAGTGAGAGTTGAGTAATCTTCGTAACGAAAAGGGAAGTGGTAGAGGAGGTCTCTTACCGTATGAATGTTCAGATTTTTTAACCGAACAACAAAACGCTTATCAAAGCCCTTTATTTTATCCAGTTCATGCTCCAAAGCAATCATTTACCCCTACATTATAATTTTTTTTGGCTTTATTTCCAAATTAAAATAAGGGCACAACTACAGAACACGAATCACGAGACACAGCGCTTCCGGGCCGTCATTCAGAGCCCAATTCCGTTTGATTCCCCAAAGAATCAATTCGGAATTGA
>CAYHSQ010000072.1:0-2847 GCA_964359365.1 uncultured Candidatus Saccharibacteria bacterium
AGAATCTTCCTCTTTTCGCTTTAAGAGGTGGCGACCTCGGCAAAAAAGAGTTTGGGGTTCCTCGGGGTCTGACCCCGCGAATTATTTATCCTACCAAAAAACCGCCCCTTGCGCGAGGCGGTTTTTTATTGATTAGGCGCGCGATACGTTTACAGCGGCCGGGCCTTTTTCACCTTCAACGACTTCAAAGGTAACTGCATCGCCGACTTTGAGTTCGTCAAATGTTACGCCTTGCAATTCTTTGGAATGAAAGAATAGATCTTTTACTTCGCCTTCGCGAGCAATAAATCCAAATCCTTTTCCCGTAAGAGTTTTAACAGTTCCGTTCATGTGATTATTTTTAAAATTACTTCTTCCGAGAAACTCGACTTGTTTCCGTACTTTATTAGTACCGCTGTATTATATCCTATTAACAGCATTTCTTCAAGTGCCCCCTCCCGCCGCCGCCTAATTTCTAATTTATCTGCGCAAAAAGCACCACATAATTCTTGCCGTATGCTTTGGCGCATTTCGGGGCGGCAGAAGGAGTAACTGATTCTGGCCAATATCTATCTTTTTGAGGAAGACCTAATTTATAACGATAAAATCCTTGAGAAGTATCCGCTCCAGCCGCAACCGGGATATCGCTTCTTCCCTCAAGCTTTAAGGCATATCGAGTATAACCCGTTCTTCTCCCGTTTGTATCACCTACCACCGTGATTCCAGTGAGCTTAGTATCCTGGCACCGAAGCAACATTGATAAAGCACAAATATCATCAATGTCACCCCCTAAGTCAGTATCAAGGTGTATTTTTTTCATATTATTCATTTATTCTTTTTTTTATTCTACCAAAAAACCCTGTCTGCCGACAGGCAGGCGCCCAAAGGGCGATTTTTGTTGGCTCCACATCATAAACAACGATAGAACCGTATTTAAGCGACAAGGTGAGTATATTTATATTCCTGACTTGCAAGGATTTACTTCGTTATCTCAATAACCCATCTTACTTTACCTGGTAGAGTTTTTTGGAAACCCGCCTTTGCTGGATTAACGTTCGGATAATTTATCCAAGGATTCATCCAGCCTCTTTTAGTTTTGAGGAGATAATGACCTACTGGATACCCTTTTGAGCGTTCAATGAAAACAATGACTCCTATTTTTATTTTTCGGTTGCCCCACCTTTTTATGCTATATGCCTTTGCCAGTATCTTTATTTTGCTCAATGCGCTGACTATATCTCTGTTATAGAACCCCGAGGTTTGCTCTTTCACTCTTCCATTATCAAAATAAATCCGCATCTGCTTGTAGGATAAACCCGCCAATGATGCAGAGCAAGCAACGGCACATCCTATTGGAGCTTCTTGTGTAATTGGTTTCATATCTCCAATGGTAATTTTTATATTTTTATTATCAAGTGGTTCTAACGTTCATCCTGGGGTAAAAAAATAACCCGCATAAAATCAGGTTGTTTTTCGTGGCTCCGAACGCTGAATCGCAGATACTGAGCGAAGCGAATGTACGAAATCAGACTTGTCCGTCCGTAGTCCTTCGATACACTCAGGACGGAGGAGGGATGTTAAAACCTGTTTAGTAAATAAAAAAGGGGTATTAGTTTTTACCTACCCCCCATGAAAGAATCTTCCTCTTTTCGCTTTAAGAGGTGGCGACCTCGGCAAAAAAGAGTTTGGAAACAACGACCCAGAACGGCAAAAACAGATACTTTCAAACTCTTTCTTGATTAAATTATTAAGAACTATGTTCGGAATCTAATGACCCTCGGTTCCTGATTTTCATCGACGAGGACGATCGATTCTTTGAGAAGTCTTTGCCTCATATACTTCAGGGAAATACTTCTGGCAAAAATTCCTAAACCCATCTTGTGCTATGTTCGGATCGTCAACCAATCGAACAAAAGCTCGCCACTTTTCCTCTTGTTCATTAAAGATAGCTTTCAATGCTCCATCGCTTTTCCCGTGACGCATCTCATAAATCTCTCTTATCTCAAGAACCATTTCCTTTACTATTTCTGCTAATGTCTGAATGGTAGGATTCGCTTTATACTGTTCCGCATACTCTTTTGCTTTTTTCACTTCCTCACCGCCTTTTTATGATTTTATATCTTAATATATCTAACAAAAAAATCAAGCTATGATGGCTTAAAATTGCTATCTCCGAGGGACGGACGCTTTGCCCGTCCGACTTGTCCGTCCACAATTTTAATGAAGGATGGATGTTAGAACCTGTTTATTGACTAAATTAGGTCATAACGCTAACTTTAAATATATTCACCTTGGACATTAACAATAGAAGACGGAGATTTCGTAGCTGCCCTGTTGGACGCTTTGTCCGTCTGTATCCTTTGCGAAAGAGGAGCCTGATTGTCGCTGACGCTTCATAGCTTTAGCGACGGAGCGGCTATTTTCAGTTCATCTTGTATTCTTTGGCTTCTCAATTAAAACCCCAACAAACTTTTACCATTATTTTGCCGAATTTTCGATGATTCCCCCGACCCGTCTCGGTGGACCTGGATGATTTTCAAGAAATGATTTCTAAAAAAACTTCTTCGTAGCGGTCAATCATGCGCTGGATACTGAAATTCTGCTCGATATGCCTCCGACAATCAATTCTTTTAATTTCATCAATCTTTTTCACTGCGCCAGCCATGGCTTCCAAATTATTATCTTTAATTATGAAGCCTGTTTTTCCTTCTATAACAATTTCGGGAACGGATCCTCTTTCAAAAGTAATCACTGGCGCGCCGCAAGCCATGGATTCGGTCAAGATCAAACCAAACGGTTCTTCCCACTGAATAGGCACAAGAGTGGCTTTAGCTCGCTGATAATATTTAAAAAGTTCTTCCCGCGGCA
>CAYHSQ010000073.1:0-2714 GCA_964359365.1 uncultured Candidatus Saccharibacteria bacterium
GTGTGATTGTCATGAACCGGAGACGGATTTGTCTTCTAATACTAAGATTAGAATGGTGAAGCATTTAATTGATTGTTGTCGAAAGTGTTCTACGTGCGGCGCTTTTATTATGAATGGAATGATGGAGGCGCATCAGACTTCTTATTGTGCTGGAAATTGGTTTGATGACAGGCAGGTTTAGTTTGAATCCCGGGGGACCGGGATTTTTTATTTAATTATTGTTTAGGAAATTTTAGAGGGTCGTAGTTATTGTTGGGGTTCCAGACCATGTAGCCGTCTTCATACCCAGCGTCTTTAATAGCTTTAATTTGAGCTTGAATTTTAGCTTTGTCATAAGTGGCTCCCAAGTTGAAGTCTTGAATCCAGGGCCTTATTTTAGCTGTTTTGCCAACCACATTAAGAGCGGCTTTACCTTCCGTGAGTGTTTCGTAAACTACTTCATATGGGTGATCGGCTGGATTTTGGAAATTAAAATTACCAGCAGAGTAGTGAGATGGATATATCATTGGGGCAATGACATCGAAGCGGTTGGCGAGGTCGGTAAAAAGTTGGCCAATTCCTTGGTCGTCGTTCCTTAAAAGAACGTAGGCAAAAATATCGGCACTGATAATAGTGTCTGGATACTTACCTTTGATTCTTTTGTTCATGAAATCGGCGAAGCGGTTAATGACGGAGGAGCGTAATTCGGTTTTATCGTAGAAAGGATATTTTAGAAGATCGTGGTCGTAGTCAGGGAAGCGGATGTAGTCGAAATTAATTTCCATGAAACCCATTTCAATGGCGGCTAGAGCAAATTCGGCGTTGATGTCCCATGCCTCGGTGCTTGCGGGGTCGATCCAGAAGTAGCTATGAGCGTTTTTGGAATAAGGGGTCCCATCAAGTTTTTTAATAGTGAGGTCGGGACGGAGTTTGGTGAGATGGTTGTCTTGGAAGACGGAGATTCTTGCAATGGGGTAAATATTTCTTTCGCGGAGTTCTCGGACGAGGTTGGCCATATTTTGATTGAGGTAAGAGCCGCTTTCGTCTTTGACGTTAATGACAAGAGAATTGATTTCGGTTTTGGGAACCGTGTCGAGGATTTTACTAATTAATTTTTTAGTCATCGCGACCGAGCCTGTGACGTAAAAAGCTTTGACGCTTTTAGGGCGCTCGATAATTTTTAGAGGTTTAGGCGCCACTGGCGCCACTTTTTTAATTTCTTTGGTTTTGCTGTTATCTATTTTGAAGGTGAGGCTTTTGAGATTTTCGATCGTTTTGATTTTTTCAACGAAGCCGGCAGTTTTTAAGTAATAAAAAAAAGAAAGGGAGGTAACAATGACAATAATTGGTAGGAGGCGGCGTAACATGAGTTTATTATATTTGATATACTATAAAGATGACAGGGATCATTTATTTGGTGGTTTTGTTTTTGAGTGCTTTGGGATTTTTTGTGAGTTTTATGATTCATGATCGGAAAACTACAGAGAAGCCTTTGGTGTGTCCGCTAGATTCTAATTGCGAAGCGGTGACTCATTCGGAGTTCGGTAGAATTTTTGGGATAGATCTAGAGATTTTAGGGATGCTTTATTATGGCCTCACCTTTTTCCTTTTTAGTTACTTAGCTTTTGTGGCGGTTTCAGTGCCTCAACTTTTTTATTTTGTTGTTTTAGCTATGAGTTTGCTAGCGTTTTTATTTTCTTTTTACTTGGTTTTAATTCAATTTATTGTTTTGCGGGAGTGGTGTTTTTGGTGTTTGGTTTCTGGGTTGTTTTGCGCGCTGATTTTTTTCGCCGACTTGTCTTTAGTGAAAGATTTTTTAATTGGAATGCTTGTTGATTATCGGAAATTTATTTTAGTGGTGCACGTGATATTTTCGTCGATTGCCTTGGGGGCGGTAACTTTTTCTGATTTGTTTTTCTTTAAATTTTTGAAGGATTTACGAATGGCGGATTGGGAGGTTTTTGTTTTGAAAACTTTTTCGGAGATAATTTGGCTTTTGATTCCACTGATTTTTATTACGGGAATTGCTTTGTATTTGCCAATGATGGGGATTATGAATGCGAAGGCTAGTTTTTTGGTGGAGTCACTTATTTTCCCTATTATTGTGATTAATGGTTTTTTCTTAAATATTTTTGTGACGCCAAGATTAAAGAAAATTTCTTTTAATGAGCCGCATCGTCATACGATTGGAGAATTAATATTATTGCGTAGATTGAGTTTTGCTTCAGGAGCGATTTCGATTACCTCTTGGTATTCGGTTTTTATTTTAGCGATGATCGATCCAGCAATAAGTTTTTTGGGATTGCTTAGTATTTATCTTTTGATTCTGGTTTTGGCGATCACTGTTTCTCAGGTGGCGCTGAAGCATATGCATTAATTTGACTATTGATAAATATTTTTTTAGAATGTCGCCATATGGATACTAATACTAACGAAGTGAAACCGGAGGGTGGAGTTAGCCCAATGGATTCTACTTTGGCCGCTAATAATTCTAAAAGGTCATTAAAATATTTATTGTGCGTTGTGGTAGTGGGATTGGTGATTTACTATTCAGGCGCTTGGAATTGGCTCGAAAATCAGTTTGAGCTTTCTCAAAATAATGAGACTGCTCCAGAGATGGTAAAGAGTGAGGGTTTGGGGGTGACTGGTGGCACGGCTACTATTAACGGTGAGAAGGTTAAAGTTGATGTGAAAGATGTGGTTAATGGTAAGATTGAGCCTGCTTCAGCTACTGT
>CAYHSQ010000074.1:0-2686 GCA_964359365.1 uncultured Candidatus Saccharibacteria bacterium
CGCAGTTGGATGAATTATTTAAGTACTTACAGACGAAAGGATTCTCGCCGGATGATTTGGAGCGAGTGGGTTTAATTTATAAAACCGATCGCGGGACTTATTGGGATCGCTTCAGGAATCGATTAATGTTTCCCATTTATAATGGATTTGGAAAGACAGTTGGATTTACGGGAAGGATTGTGGAATTGCCAGGTGGGCCGAAGGCGGTGGATCGCGACGGGAATCCTTTGGCTAAATACGTGAACTCGAAAGAGAGTGAGATTTTTAATAAATCGAAATTATTGTATGGGTTGCAGGCGGCGAAAAATGCGATTCGAGAGAGTGGTGAGGTTTTATTAGTGGAAGGACAGATGGATTTTTTGATGACTTTTCAAGATGGGGTGAAAAATGTGGTGGCGACTTCGGGTACGGCTTTAACGGCTGATCATTTAAAAAGTTTGCGGCGCCTGGCGAGTAAATTAATTTTGGCGTTTGATGCTGATCCAGCGGGGCAGAATGCGATTGAGCGAGCGATTGATTTGGCCTTACCCGAGGAATTTGAATCTGTAAAAGTGTTACGAATTGAGAATGGAAAAGATCCGGCCGATTTAGTGAAAGAAAAAAGTGGAGCTATGGCCGAGGCGGTAAGAAATGCAATGCCGGTGTTTAATTTTTATTTAGAGAAATATTTGAAACACGCTGCAAATAAAGAGGAGGAGAAGCGTGGTTTGAAGAATTTTTTATTGAAGGCGAGTAAGTTACCTAGTGCGATTGAGCGGGAAGAGTGGTTGCGGGGAATAGCTTCGGTGACGGGTTTTCGGGAGGAGAGTTTGATTGAGGAGATGGAAAGGTTGAGCGGGAAAGTTGTAAAAACGGGATCGGGAGCCCGGGGAGGAACCCCTGGATCTTCTCCTTCGGCTACACTTATGATAGGTCGCTCTGCTCGAGATGACGGAGGGGCGCCCGGGGGTGAGGCGATAGATAAAAAATTGATGGTGTTTGCTCGGTTATTGGTTTTTTATAATTTTGAGTTGCCGAAAGAGATGCAGGAGGGGTTGGGGGTGATTTATGAATTGTGGAGTGGTTTGGTGGATGAGAGGTTGAAAATGTTGGCTAGCTTGGAGAATAACCCTCCGGCGCCAGATGTTACAGAAATACAAAGAAAAATAGCTTTAAAGAATAAAGAAGCTGAAATGATTAATCTTTATAATTTTTTGCGGCGAGAGATTTTGAAGGAGCGATTTTTAGAGCTAAAAAAGGAGATGTTGACCTCACAAAGCTCTGAAAAATTAGCCCAAATCCTTGAAGAAGTTGACAGGCTTAATAAGGAATTACATAATGTGAGCAATGAAAAAGACCTTAAAAAAAGCGCCTCCGAAGGCTAAAAACAAGCCTCAGGCTAAATCAAAACCTGTAAAAAAAGTTAATAAACTTGTTAAGCTCGTGAAGAAGGTTTTTAAGGCTAAGCCAACTAGTTCTGTTAAGACTAATAAGACTAAGTCAGTTAAGACGGTTGTTAAAGCTAAAAAACCGGGTAAGGTTTTGCCACCTAAAAAGTTAACGCCTAAGCAAGAGTTAAATTTGAAGCAGTTGGATGAATTAATTATTCGAGGGAAGGGACGTGGCTTTGTGACGGATACTGAGGTGTTGCAATATTTCCCAAACATCGAAGAGACGGTGGGTTTTTTGGATGAGATTTATGATCGATTGGATAAGGCGCACATAAAGGTGATCGAGACTTCGCAGTTGATTGAAGTGGCTGAGGATGTGGGTGAGGTGAAGGACGCCGAACTTGTGAGCGACGAGCGGATTGCGGCGGGTATGCCGGATGGGGTGCAGATGTATTTGAAGAGTATTGGTAAGGTGAAACTTTTGACGAAGGATGAGGAAAAAGAATTAGCGAAGAGAATTGAGAAGAATGATAAGGAGGCTCGAGCGGAGTTTATTCGCGCGAACTTAAGACTTGTGGTGTCGATTGCTAAGCGTTATGTAAATCGCAGTCCGAATTTGAGTATTTTGGATTTGATTCAGGAGGGGAACATTGGTTTGAGCAGAGCTGTGGATAAGTTTGATTATCGCAGAGGCTATAAGTTTTCGACTTATGCTCACTGGTGGATTAGGCAGGCGATTACGCGTGCTTTAGCAGACCAGAGTAGGACGATCAGAATTCCGGTGCACATGGTGGAAACGATTTCTAAGTTCACTCAGGCGAAGCGCAGATTGTTTCAAGAACTTGGCCGTGAGCCATTGCCAGAAGAAATTGCGATCGAGATGGAGATTGCGGTAGAAAAAGTGCATCACATTCAGAAGATTTCTCAAGATGTAATTTCATTAGAGTCACCTTTGGGCGATGACGATGAAGATTCAACTTTGAGTGAGTTTATTCCTGATGATAGGAATTTGACCCCATCACAGATGGCGACACATGCTTTGCTTAAGGAAAAGATTCAGGATATTTTGGTGGACTTGTCGCCTCGTGAACAGAAGATTTTAAATATGCGTTTTGGTTTGGAGGACGGGATTACGCACACATTGGAAGAGGTAGGAAAGATTTTCGGTGTCACAAGAGAGCGTATCCGTCAGATTGAAGCGAAGGCTTTGAATAGAATCAAGTCTCACGAGAAGGCTTATAAGTTAGAGGGGTATTAAAATTAATCTTTCGGCGCACTTCTTCGTTGGTTTGCTGCGGTACCCGTTCCGCCCTACT
>CAYHSQ010000075.1:0-2617 GCA_964359365.1 uncultured Candidatus Saccharibacteria bacterium
GAGTTTCTTCTCGCTCATTTTGAGCAGGCGACTCAGCTGGTTATCAGGGCAGAGGATGAAATTTTACTGAGGTTTGGTTCTTCGATGGAAGTCGATGAGCTGGCGAAGAAAATTTCATTGCTCATGCAAAGCAAGACCTTCCGGTGACGGGGGTCTTTTTTTGTTATACTTATTTTAAGTGGTTAATTTTAATTGGAAAATCTTTGGCGTGGTGATTTTATTTTTTGGGGTAATTTTTTTAATCTCTGGTAATTGGCACCGAGAGTTTATTAGGGCTAGTGATAAAACTGCGGTGCCTGAGGAGTTTTTAGGTTCTTTGAAAAAGAAGTTTAGGGTAAAAATTCCGCTTGAATATGCAGATAGAATAAGAGTTTTAGCTGGTCCATATTCTGTTATAGATTTAAATTTACCTTTTGCTTTAACTAAAAATCCTGGTAAGGACGGTTTGTATCAGTTAGCACCATCTTTTGAGGGTGGTTTGTTAGATGGATTGGAAGAGGTGGTGGAAGAATATAAAAAAATGGGGGTAGAAATTGGTTCAGAGGGTGCGGCTGGGAATAAGAAGATAATGGAGAGATGTTTGAAATCAACCAGTAACTTTAATGAGTTTAATAAAGTACTCAAGGCTTTAGAAAAAGGTTTAAATGATGCGAAGCAGCAGAAGGATTTTATTGCTAAGTTTATGAAGGATGAATTTAGTGAGTATTTGAAAGTGAGGACTTTTTTGACTGATCCGAAGATAGTTATTACCTCAAGTGAGCGAGCGATTTTAGAGGCAAGATTTGAGGTTTTACAAAAAGTGTTTAAGTTGGCAGATAAGGCGGAGGCTTTAGCGGATGTGAAAATGCAGCGCGCTTACCTTGAGGCTTTCGGTGATCTAACGGAGGCGGCGAGTGAGAAATTGGCTAAATTAGAAAAAACTTTAATTGCTGAGGCTAATGCTATTAATGATGAGCTAGTGGCTTTAGCTTCGGATGAGGGTGGTAAGGTTGTTGCTGCGGCTAAAAAGCTTGGTGATCAAGTTGATGACGTGGTAAAGCAGGCGGCTAAAATGGAAAAGACTTTGGAGAACGCTTCTAAGCAGGCGGCGAAATGTAAGGGGTGTGGGATTTTTTCAAGTTTGAAATCAAAATTAATTTCTTTAGGAACTTTAATAACGGCGGTTGATTGGGGGTCTAAATATTCGGCTGGTGTTTCAAGTGGTGTGGAGCTCGTAAAAAATAAATTAGAAAAAGCGAAGAGTAGCTGCCTTAACCTTGAAACTTCTGATGGTTTATTTACTAAAGTGATCAATTTTCTTTCTAATTATCAACAGAGATATAGCTTGGTGACTGTGCCATTTATAGGTGAGCCATTTCCGACGCCAAATGTGCCATATCAAGTCGATTTGAATCCTTCTGAGTTGGGAGATTTGTTAGATTTATTAATTGCTCGATGTCCGGATGCGTTTCGAGAGATGATGTTGACCGACGATGGAAGTGCGGTGGACATGGATTTTATTAACGACCTAAGTCAGCTTACGGGGTTTACTTATTATTTTTCGACGCCGGCTGATGTGGATAAGTATTTAAAGGAATCTAAATTGAGACGGGAGATAAAAAATAGTTGCAATGATCCTTATGTAAGGATTCAAAAGGATATTGATTTGATAAATAATAATCCGCTGCATCAATATTGTTTTGGAGGTAAAAAGTTTGATGGTGTGGATTATGACGCGATGGAAAAATTATTGACCGAGACTTATGCTTACATACTTAGAAATGATTATTCTAATTCTGACAGGGCAAATGAAAAGAAGGTTCAGGAGACAGCTGCTAAATTAGCTAAGCAGCATGTGGCCGATATAAAAAAGGGAAAGGAGGACGCGAATATTTGTGCCGACTATTTAGATGCTAATGGTAATTTGATGGACGGTGATTTGTTTAAGTTGAATACAAAGCAAGCTAATTTAGTAGAGGCTTGTAATAATAAGTGTGCAAATTTACCCGGTTCGGCTGATAGGCAACTTTGTTATGATTTATTGGATAGTAATTTGAGCTTTGATATTGCTGATGATATTTATCAGGTTAAGCCAAGTGATGTTTTGTCGGTACCAAGCCTTTAATTTTGAAAGAGGGGTTTAATTTGGTAGGGTTGAGGTGAGATGAATTTAGCGGAAGAGGTAAAAAGTAAAATAGATATTGTAGATTTTATTCGGGGTTACTTAACTGTGACGGGGGCGGGGAAGTATTTTAAGGCTAATTGCCCGTTTCATAAGGAGAAGACTCCGAGTTTTATGATTTCGCCAGAGCGGCAGAGTTGGTATTGTTTTGGGGGATGTAATGAGGGTGGGGATGTGATCGCATTTTTAATGAAGTATGAGAATTTGGAATTTTTTGAGGCGATAAAAGTTTTAGCGGAGAAGGCGGGGGTAGATATAAAAAATAATGAGAAGGGGCGGGCGGAATATCGGCAATATGGAGTTTTGTATGATGCGGTGGCGGAGGCGAAAAACTTTTTTAGGAAAAATTTAACGAAGACGATTGGGGAGTATGCTTTGAGTCGGGGGTTAACGCGAGAGACGATTTTAGAATTTGAGTTGGGGTATGCGCCGCCGCAGTTGGATGCGACGTCCTTG
>CAYHSQ010000076.1:0-2539 GCA_964359365.1 uncultured Candidatus Saccharibacteria bacterium
GTTGGTGTTTTGGTATTTTCAGGTTGGGCTTTAGGAGAGCCTTATAGATTGTGGTTGGACTGGGAGGTTTTTATAGAACGGTGGAGTTTTGGTTTGGGGGCGGTTACAATCTTAGGAATAATTATTTATTTTCATGAACGAGGAAAGCGGCTTAAAAAATAAAAATGTTTGGTGGCTTTCAGCTACATCTTTTTTTACAGATATTAGTTCGGAAATGATTTTTCCGATCTTACCGATTTTTTTGAAGTCGGTTTTAGGGGCACCGATTTGGATTATCGGAGTGATTGAGGGGGTAGCACAGGGTGTCGCAGCTTTTTTGCAATATTTTGCTGGATTTTTAGCTGATAAAATTAATAATCGTAAGAAATTGGTGCTTTGGGGGTATGGGATTAGTTTTTTAGCGAAAGGAGTTTTTGCTTTAGCTAATTCGGCATGGATGGTTTCGATTTTTAGAATCAGCGATCGCGTGGGTAAGGGGATTAGGACGGCACCGCGGGATGCTTTAATAGCTAATTCGGTGGATGCTTCTGTGCGGGGGCGGTATTTTGGTTTGCACCGTAGTCTGGACACGGCCGGAGCGATTTTAGGAACGGTTATTGCTTTGTTCTTTTTGAATTTTTACGACGAGGGGATAGCGACCGTGCTCCGAGCTGTGCTTTATTGGTCTTTAGTGCCGGCTTTGATTGGCTGGGTATTACTTTTAAAAGTTCGTGAGGTGGGTGACGTGGAATCGTCAAGGCCAGTGAAACTTTTGGCTTGGGGTAATTTAGATAAAAGATTTAGAGATTTTTTGGTTTTGGCTTTTCTATTTGGCTTAGCTAATTACAGCTATGCTTTTTATATTTTACGGGCGAGCGAATTAGGAGTGGCGGTGTTCGCTGTGCCTCTAGTCTATTTGGTTTATAATATTTTTTACGGGTTTAGTTCTTATCCGGCTGGCATAATGTCCGATAAATTAGGTAGAAGAAATATCTTAATTTTAGCTTTGGTATTTTTAGCGGCGGTGAATTTTGGTTTTGTTTATGTTGCTAACTTATCTTTAGTTTGGGTTTTGTTTGCTTTGTATGGTTTAGTGATTGGCATGACGGATGGGGTGATGAAGGCGTTTGTGTCTGATTTAGTGATTGAAAATCGAGCTTTGAGTTTCGGCTGGTTTAATATTATTTTAGGAGTGGCGACGATTTTTGGGAATGTGATTGGAGGAGTTTTGTGGCAGAGGCACGGCGCGTTTTATGCTTTTGGTTTGTCGGGGTTTTTGAGTTTGATTGCTGTAGTTTATCTTTTTTATAAAAATAGTTTAGCTTTAAAAGGTGGTGATGGAAAAATTAAGTTTCAGGCTTATAGGTAAAAGGTTTTTAGATCTTTAGCGTTATAATAAAAGAGTGAGTTATAGATTTTATCCTGGTTCTCGTTTAGCTTGGGCGGCGATGTTTGAGCAGTTAGAGATGGCTACGAAAACAATTTATTGGGAGAGTTTTATTTTTGAGAATAATTTAAAGGACTATGATTTTTTGGGGCTTTTAATTAAGAAAGCTCAGGATGGCGTGAAGGTTAAAATGATTGTAGATAGTTTTGGGGGGTTGGGTTTTGGTCGGGAGGATGCTTTGAAGCTAAGAGCTGTAGGAATAGAGATCTTGTTTTATAATCGGCTTTTGCCATGGTGGAATCCTTATCGATTCAAGCATTGGTTTTGGCATCGGAATCATAGGAAGCTTTTGATTATTGATGACAAGGTGGCTTTCTTAGGCGGGGTAAATGTGGGGAGGAGGTTTGCTGATTGGTTGGATCTGCACGCTATGGTGAAGGGGCTTCTGGTGCGTTATTTGATTCGAGATTTTGCGGTGTCTTATGAGTTGTGTGGTGGTTTGCAAAAAATAAAATATAAAACGGTTTTTAAGGGTAATAAGGTGAAGGTTTTTAAGCATTCGCCTTTAACGCGGCGGGGTGTTTTGAAAAAGTTTTATAAAGAAGTGTTGAGGCGAGCAAAAAGAGAGGTATTTATTGTGACGCCATATTTTTTTCCTCAACCTTGGTTTATCGGGGCGGTTAATCGAGCTTTGAAAAGAGGTGTGAAAATAAAAATTATCGTGCCTAAGAAAACAGACAGTATTATTTCTGACCTAGCTAATTATATTTTTATGTCTTTAGTTTGGCGGAAGGGGTTAGAATTTTATTTGTGTAAAAAAATGAATCACGCCAAGGCGATTTTGGTAGATCAAGAGATTGGTTCGATTGGTTCTCAGAATATTGATACTTTGAGTTTTGATTATAATCTTGAAGGTGGTTTGATTTTTGAGCGTAAGGATTT
Organism: uncultured Candidatus Saccharibacteria bacterium; assembly: GCA_964359365.1. GTDB lineage: Bacteria > Patescibacteriota > Minisyncoccia > UBA6257 > UBA11618 > JAHFLM01. Next base: position 2,309 of record CAYHSQ010000076.1, read on the forward strand.
ATTGGTTAAGCTGAGAAGCATTTTTGAATTATTTATGGCGGAGAGTGAGCCTTTGGTGGTGGTGAGTGATAAAAAATCTCTAGGGCATAGATTGCTAAGATTTGTAGTTTTGAGTTTTAGAAATTATTTATAGAGTTAGTTTAGTTTGAAGTTTGATGAAAATAGGTTAATTTAAGTCTACTAATGAAAGACAAGCAGATTTTTAATTTAATCAAAGAAGAGTGGGAGAGG
>CAYHSQ010000077.1:0-2538 GCA_964359365.1 uncultured Candidatus Saccharibacteria bacterium
TACGAGATGGCGCTTAATTCAATATCCACAGCCTCTTATTTCTTTCTTTAAACCTGATATAATAGAAAAATGCCCTACATAAAAATCATCTTCAGCGTTGTCTACACACTCGCAGCAGGACTGTTCTCAGCTATACTTGTCGCCGCTCTGGGTTCTGGTATTGGCGATGAATTCTGGATCCCAACTCTTGTTGGTGCAGCGATAATTCTGCCTCTTACATGGAGTGTCGTACATATATGGCGAAAAATTTGGCGGAGTTGGAAAAGTAACGCGATAGAGAATAGCGCTGTGCAAAGCACTCAAAAAAAGGGCCTTATCGTAAAAATAATCATTACAGTTTTTGCGCTCCTTTTCTTGTTCTTGCTCATTGCATAACTAAATTATGAAAATTCAACGAGGTTTCGTGAGCGCGGGGATTTTGATAGCAATAGTGCTCGGTCTGATTGTCGTCGGTGGTGGCGCGTATTATGTCATGCAACAGAATACAACTTCGCAAACCCCTACAGAAGAAGGTGCAGTAAATTTGGAGACTCTACCTAGCGCGAACAATCAAGTTCAACAGCAAACTAAGACGCCTCCGCCAGCCGCTTCTAGTGTGGCGAAATATCCGTACTATATTATCCACGCGGGGAAAACAGTATTCACAAGCACCATTTCTTTTGAAAAAGAAATGGCAACATCGGAGTGTATACAAAAAGTCTCACTCTACACAGACAATGCTAGCAGTGCCTGTTATTGGAAACCGACACGCTTCATCACAACGCACGAATTACTCTACGAAGTAAAAAGTAAAGGGGCAGATTTGGCCGTGAAAAATGTTTCTGTGCAATCCGCTTCACTAAACAAAAACGCTACACAACGTGTTCATTTTGAAGTTGCGAATATTGCAAATCAAAATAACTCTGCCTCCGCTTCTCAATTCGCATATAATGTTTCTATTGAAGCGGTGAATGAAAACGGGTCGCATACACCACTAGGTAACACAATAAAAGGTTCACAAAATGTTCCTGCGCCCGGAGCTTCAGTGGGTATAGACGTTGATTTGCCAGCTTCTGCAGGACAATCGTACACACAGTTTAGAGCCTACATTTTTGTGAATCCTGACCGAGCTGTGGACGAGCAGCAAGATAGTGACGCAAATAACGCAACGAATAGTCCCATCTGGGCTATAACGAATTAGAGGGAGCAACCCTCGCCATTTTATAATTTTTCCCAAAATGGCGGGGGTTGTTGTGTGCGCATGGGTGGGGAGAACCCGCGTGTACTCACGCGGGTTCCGGGGTAAGCACATACAGATTTGCCTGCGCCTTAGCGCAGACCGCATTGTATTGCGCCTCGGGTTGTCGCAAGGATACGGAGCAAAGGGCTTCATTGTGATAACTTTGTCGCCCTTTGTGGAGTTTCCGAAGCGGCGGAGCAAACCAAAAATTTTCTTTCCTTCAATCTTTTCGCCTTTCGGCGGGGGGTGAGGGGGGAGCCGGAAAAAAATGGAAGGAAATTTTTGGATTTGCTTCGCCACCAGTATTTTCATACTATTGTAATATATCACATTATTGATATACGACACAACAACTTGCTACAATATGAATTGTGGATATGAAAACATCGTCAATAAAGCTAGGAAAAAACATAAAGCGCATACGAGAGCAAAAGAAAATGTCGCAGGGCGACATTTGTCGTGCGCTCGGCTTTGACCGTGCGCAGATGAGTAACATTGAGGCTGGCAAGGGCAACCCAACGCTTTCGACTATTGAAAAAATCGCCCAAGCGCTCGGCGTCGGCTCGAGCGATCTTCTAAAAAAATAGGGATCGTTATGAAAAATTTAATTACGACCAAGGTTCAAAATAATGTGCTGTATTTAATCAAAAGGGTGCTTTTGATATTTTTGCTAGTTTATTTTGGACTCGGAATAGCGCTTTTTGTTTTTCAAGCAAAATATATTTATTATCCCGATAAAACTGATTTTCATGACTGCCCATCTTTTAAAAATGCAGATCAAATTTCATTCGGTTCCAGTAGAGGCTATCTCACAAAGCGCTCACAAGAGAAAGTAATTGTTTTCTATCACGGAAATGCGGGTAGGGCTTGCGACCGCGATTATCTAGAAGCTGCTTTTGCTGAGCAAAATTACTCTACGTTTTTTGTAGAATACTCAGGATATGGAGAAGAAGGAAATAATCCTTCTATGTCAAAATTACTCAAAAATGTCGACGACACGATTGATTTTTTGAAAACTCAAAATTTTAAAGACATTGTAGTTGTTGGAGAAAGCGTCGGAGTGGGACCAGCGACGTACCATGCGTCACTTTCAGATGTAGATAAACTTATTCTCATTACAGCCTATAACAATCTCGCCTCGGTGGCTTTTTCACATTATCCCATCTATCCTATGCGTTTGCTGTTGCTTAATAATTTCACACCAGATGAATGGCTCGCTCACTACAAAGGTGAAGTATCGATTATACTTGCCGAAAATGATGAGGTAATTCCAAACAAATTGGGCCGAAAACTTTACGACGATATACCCTCGGATTTAA
>CAYHSQ010000078.1:0-2510 GCA_964359365.1 uncultured Candidatus Saccharibacteria bacterium
GACTATTTTATTAAACAAAACAGCAAAAATCCACGCGCCTATAATTGCCACTATGTTCCATATAATCAAACCCGAAATAAAATAGCCAAAACCAAAAAAATCTGACTTGAAAGAAACATCGGCATGCAACGAGTATTTCATGAATAAGCTCCTGGTTGCCGGATAAATCGCTACTCCAGTATAGCAAATTGCGTAAGTGATGCTTATCCAAGCCGAAGTGACCTTAAGTAAATGTTTTATGTTAATCATAATTTTACCTCTTTTTACAATTAAATTATCCAAATTAGGATGCGACCTTTTTATACCCAGCCAAATTAATTATACCATTTTTTTTAGCCGCCGAAACTTTTCCCGCCGTCTAAAAATTTATTCCACTTTTCCTTAATTCGTTTCTTATCTCCGAATAACCAGGTATAGCTTTGGCAACCAAGTTCCAAAACTTTTGCGAGTGGTTAAATTCTTTTAAGTGGCACAACTCGTGGCAAATAATATAATCAGCCAATCTTTCAGATAGCAAAGCGATTTTATAGTTAAAATTTAAATTTCCTTTTCTTGAACAACTGCCCCAGCGGGTTTTTTGGTTTTTAATATTTATTTTATTAAATTTAAACCCGTAAATTTTATTAAAATACTCAATCCGTTCTTGCGCCAAAACTAAGGCCTGCTCCTTGTGCCTTTTATAATCTCTTTTGCCGCCGCCCACAAGCATTTGCCCGGCAATGCTCTTAAAATACTCTAATTTATCATGAACCCACTGCGACTTTTGCGTTATAAACTTTTCAATAATTAATTGCTCCACTCCCAGCGGGCTTGTGACTATCACACTACCGTCGCAATATACCGCCAGGCGCATCCGTTTGGCTCTTTTGCTCCTTTTAAGATTATAGACAATTTTCTGCTCCATAATTCCTAAAACTTTTTAATAATTATATCTACTAATCTATTCAAAAATTTCGGGAAATCCTTTACACTAAATCGGTCTTTATAATCCCGCAGAATAAGCTCTTGTAGGGTTTGCTTAGTGTCTTTGATAAACGCGTCCCGCTTTGAAGACTCTTGCCAACCCGTGTCAAGGCCATCTTCAACGCGAACTCGCAATTCTTTTACAAATTCCTTAATTGCTTCGTCTTTGCCCGACTCAATAAACTCCTGCGAAATTACATAAAAAGCGTACTCTTTTAAATCAAGCCCCATTTCTTTGGCTTCGTCTCCTTTTGTTCTGATATCCTTCATCAGTTGCTCATACCGGCGAATTCTTTCGGCCAGGTCAATTTGGTTCTGCTCAAATTCTTGGCGTATGGCCATAAGCCGTTCGCTAAACTTCTGGTAGGCTGGATTTTCATCAAGGTTAATTGAAATCTCCTGCTTAAGCATTTTCTCAAGATTGAGCGCTTTTTGTTCTTCGTCCATTCCTTTCAGCCGTTCAAGCGTATATAAATCATTTACCCGAAGCTCTCTAAAATTTTTGGTGATGCCCTCGTAATCAATAATATCGCTTTTTTGAATTAGCGCCTTTACTTTTTCGCCGTATTCTTCAAGCAGATACCTGTCTTGATTGGTTTGAAATTCTTTTAAAAAAGCTAAGTAAAAACTGGTTATCCACTCAAATGGGCGGATATATTGCTTTAAAAATGGATCGGGCGAAAGAAACTCAAACAAACTTTTAAGTTTTGTGTATTTTTCAATAAAATATTTTTGTTTGTCTTGGTTATCAATAAAAATTTTCAAACATCTTCGCAAGTTGTCTATTGAAGGGTCTTCTATATTCACGCCAATAAATATCTTCATTGTGTCGTTTAAAACACTAACAAACCGCTCTTTTATTATCTCAATATCAACCATCGCAGAATCAACCACATCTTCGTCAAAATCTAAGGCATCGTAAAGATTGCGAGTGATGCCATAATAATCAATAATTTTTCCGGCTTCTTTGTTTTTATACACACGATTAGTGCGGGCAATCGCTTGCAATAGATTATGGTCACGAAGCGCTTTGTCTAAATACATCACCTGCTCAACTGGCGCGTCAAAACCCGTGAGCAGCATATCGCATACCAACAGAAACCGCAAAGACGATTTTGGATCTTTAAACTTCTCAATAATTTGCTCTCGCTCTCTCTTACTGGTGTTATAAGCTTTCAAATCATCGGCGTCGCTGTTTGGATCGCCGGGCGAATACACCACCGCCGACCATTCGGCTGGCACAAGTTTGTCCAGCAATTTTTTATAACCAGCCACCGCCTCTCTATCATAAGCCACAATCTGCGCCTTAAAGCCGTTTGGCGCCACATATAGCTTGTAATGCTCCACAATATCTCTGGCCACCGCCTCCATCCGTTTTGGCAATTTCACTAATGCCGCTTTTCGCGCGTGTTTTTTCATTAGCTCGGTTTTTTGTTTGTCTGAAAGATCGCCTGAAATCTCTTCAAACTCCTCGTCTAATTTATCACCGGCTATAGAAAATTTAGAAAGCCGCGCCTCATAGGTTACCGGAATTGTCGCCCCGTCAT
>CAYHSQ010000079.1:0-2509 GCA_964359365.1 uncultured Candidatus Saccharibacteria bacterium
GATTCACCACCACCTGGCTTCTGAATATCTGAAGCAAAGCAACCAATACCAGCCAAAGTAATATCATCACCTTGAGGAATACGTGACCAGTCATCAAGCACTCGTTGAATGGCGGTACTTTGATACTTGCCGCGCATCCAGGTCGCTTTTTCTGGAGTAAGAATCGCTAATTTTCTACCTTTAATCCGTAAGTCAAAAACCGCATTGCCATGATTTTCATGAACAATGTCGTGACGGCGCTTACTAGCTAAGCGAGCGGCAATCAAATTACCCAACTGACCATCGTAAGCAGGACTCGTCACAATAAAAATCTTTGTATTCTTACTAGCTTCAGGACTCTTGATAGTCGGAAAATTCTTACTCAAGAAATCCACAGCTTCATCAACGAAATCTTCTTCAAACTTACTTCTTTCATCTCGTTTCACAAATCTTTTCAAACCAGCCTTAATGTCGGCGTTCATCGCTGACACAGAAGTTAATCCGCCAGCTAAAACCACAAAATGACAACCTTCTTTTTCAATTAACTGTGCGGCGAGCTTCAGAAGTCCTAGACGAAAGCCAGGACTGCCAAAATCGAGCCGCGAAAGTAAAGCGACTTTCGTAGGCATTGCGGGCCTCCTTTATGCTTTCGGAATTAAACTAGGTCCACCTCTGCACCCAGTATAGATTCCGGCCGCCTCGAGGGCGACTGGGTTTCGGGATTAAATTTTCAATCTAACAACTGAATCAAAATTACCAGTCAGAAGCCTCAAAGGCAATATTTACATTTATTAAAAATGGCGTGTTATGGGGATAAAAAAACACCCCTAAATAGGATGTTTAATGAATTTGAGACGGCTTAGAGATATTTATTCGCTTGTTAATGATATAACCTGATAGTAAAGGGATAATAATACAAAGAATCATTAATATGTGGTTAACCGGGGTACCGGTAAAATTACCTAACCAATCAGCCAGATGAATAAATTCCTTGGCATCTGAAGCCTTTAGAAACTTATTTGAAAGTGCGGTTACGGGACACGATCCATCATTAAATGATCCAGAAATCATAACAATAACAAACCAAGCGGGGCCAATCCAAGACCCCTTCTTACCAAATCTTGTAGAAAGATATCCTACTAAAATAACAAGTAAAATATGAAAAACTTGAATTAAATGGGCGAGTATTATTAGCATCTTACCCTCCTAAGTGATTAAATTATCAAAGTTTTTATAAAATATAATAATTATTTAAAATAGTCAATAAATTATGGCCCGTAAATAAAAAAGCCCCGCACGTATTTCGTGCGGGGCTTTGGTATTAATACCAAACTTTCAAATAACTAAACTTTCTTTAGGATTTATCAGGAGGACTAATCGGCATCGGGATCGGTGGAAGCGGCTTCTTAACCGGTTCCTTAGGAGCTCCATCTCCTTCAGGCTGCCACTTAGACGGTGTAATCGCCTGCTGCTTTTCGGTTACTCCGAAAGCACGCAAGAGCTCTAAGCTAGGCAGAGCGCCAGCGAGTGGCGAAGAGCCGGGCATCGAGCCTTCAGTTGTCATGATGACCGTCTTGGGCACCTTAAGAGTCTTCAAGGCCTCGGTGACCATTTCGATTTCTTCTAACTGAATTCCGAGTAACGTTCTTTCGTAATCTGAAGCAGCACCAGCCATAGCAAGCATCTGCTCTTTAGCGGTAGCTAAAATTTCGGCTGCTTTTTGCTCATTCTCGGCAATCTGCGCCTTAGTTTCAGCGATATCTTTCAGAACACCACTCACCTCGGCTTTAACACCGACCACCTTAACTTTGGTTTGACCTTGGATTTGCGCCAATTTCTTACCAATCGTAGCCACTTCTTGCTTCTGTTGAGCACCAATAACCATTTTGGCTTTAATCTCGTTAGCCTTCCACTCAGTTTCCGCTACCTTACGATCGCCTTCGGCGATCGTTTGCAAACGCTGTTGAGCGTTCTTGATAGCTTCGGCTTTGTTTTTTTCGGCTTCGAGAATATACGTCTTTTTCTCTTCGAATTTTTTCTGAGTTTCAGCGTCGTAATCAGTAGCCGAAATACTAAATTGCAAAATCTTAATACCGTAACCAATGAGCGGTGAAACAACCGTAACAATAGGCTTACCATCTTTATTTCGGACGATTTCGGCCGCCAAGACGGTGTCGGTGCCTTCTACACTCTTTTCACTCACCACCTTACTCGGCTGCTGCACAGAAACACTACCAGAAGAACTTGTCTCCTTAACTGGAGCTTCGCCTTCCTTAGAGACTTCTGCAGCAACGACTGAATTTTTCTCTGCCTGAATCAGTAAATCGCCCACCGAATCCTTGCGACGAATCGTTACTTTTTGCATCTTGAAGAAGCCGTCTTTTAACTGATCATAAACCACTTGATAAAATTCAGCTTTGCGAGTCGCCTGATTTTCAGTCGACGACATAATCGCTCCAGAACGAGAAATGCAGTCACGACCGTGAGAACGAATCGCCAGAATAGCAATATCTGGCCAACGAAACTGTCG
>CAYHSQ010000080.1:0-2497 GCA_964359365.1 uncultured Candidatus Saccharibacteria bacterium
ACTGCTCCAGAGATGGTTAAGAGTGTGGGTGTGGGGGTGTCTGGTGGCACGGCTACTATTAACGGTGAGAAGGTTATAGTTGATGTGAAAGATGTGGTTAATGGTAAGATTGAGCCTGCTTCAGCTACTGTGACCGGGACTCCCACTGCAATGACTTATCCTAAAGGTAAGCTCCTCGTGACTGTGAATTTGGGAGCTGGCTTGGATAAACTTGTAGTGAGGCAGTTTGAGGTTTACAACGAAGCTAAGGATAGTTGGATTCTTTTATACGATGGCTACAAAGAATTTTCTTCTAAGGATGCTTTGCCAGGTGGAAAGATGTTGACCGATGTGAGCTTAGCTGCTTTGAACTATTCTAAGGCCAGAGCTAAAGTGTTTGATGGTGCTGAAAAGGAGGTGGATTTAAGCGGTGTAACTGTGAAGGTTGGTGGGACGAGTGCGGTTGTAACCTTTAGTGCTGATGGTAAGGGTGAATTGAAGGCTAGTTAATTATTATTAAGTAATAAGTTTTAAATAAACACTCGCCTAAGGCGAGTGTTTATTATTTGTAGAAAAAGAGTTTATAATTAAATCAAGAATGATTTATTTAAGTGCTGGATTAGATATTTTAATAGTAGCCTTGTTTATTTATGGATTAATGGCACTTTTGACGAGGAGTCGTTATACCTTTGTGTTTAATGGCTTGTTTATTTTGGGGGTGATTTATATCACGGCTTATTTTTTGCAGTTGCAATTAACCTTAATGTTTTTCAAATATTTATTTGGCTTTTTAGTTTTGGGTTTGGTGGTGGTATTTCAGGAGGAGATTCGTAGATTTTTTGAGGTAATTTCTTTTTGGAGTCGGTGGCGTTTAAGTCGAGATAAGCGAGCGGAGTTGCGAGCGGTGACTCAGGTGGTGGAAGCGTTGGTCTCGGTCGTGATGCGTTTGGCGGATCAGAAGATTGGGATGCTTGTGGTGCTTCGAGGGAGGGAGCCATTGTTACGGCATTTGAATGGGGGATTTGATTTGAATGGGGAGCTTTCTGAGCCGTTACTTCAAAGTATTTTTGATCCATCTTCACCAGGGCATGACGGAGCGGTGGTGATTGAGGGAAATAAGGTGATTAAGTTTGGTGTGCATTTGCCGCTGTCTCAGGATTTTGATCAGATTAAGCAATATGGTACGCGGCATAGTGCGGCTTTAGGTTTGGCTGAAAAATCCGATGCGCTTGTGGTGGTGGTGTCGGAGGAGCGGGGGAAGATTTCTTTGGCGAGAGACGGTGCTTTGAAAACGATGAAGAGTGAGGAGGATTTACAAAAGGACATTAAGAAGTTTTTGAATGAGAAGTTTCAGTTGGGTGAAGATAAGTGGAGGTTTTTAATAGCTAATTGGGAATATAAAAGTTTGGCTTTAATTACTGCTACGATTCTTTGGTTTATTTTCTATTAGAGCGTAATCTTAGGCAATAACTTTGGAACCAGAATAAAAACCGCCACCGCGGTTTTTTTCTTGCGACTCAGAAAAATTTTCGTGTTGCTCTAAGGGGAAAAGAACAACACGAAACCAGGAATTTTTCCTCCGCCATCTTCCAAAGTTGCTGTCTAAGATTACTAGTTTATTAGCTATTAAATTTGATGAGGTGTTGGTGTGGTATAATTAATGAGTTATGGATATTAAGGTTTTGCTTTGGTTGGCTTTAATTATCGGGATTATTTTTGTGGTTTATTTAGTGGTTTTACAGTTGACTTTTTATCAATTTTAGTTTATTTTCAGGGTAATGCTTAGATTTATTTCGGCGGTCGCTTTAGTAGCTCTATTTGTTTTTGGTGTAAACTGGTGGTTTACACCCTCAAATGGAGTTTCTAAGAGTGGGTGGTTGTCTAGCTTGGTTTCGCCTGAGGCGGCTAATTTTAGCTCGAGTATTCCTAATGGTTTGGCTAATATTAAAGATGTTTTCGGAGGGGCTGTTGCTAGTTCGCTTGATAAAACAAGGCAAAATATTGCTGATGTGCTGGATAATGCTCGGGGTACTGTGAATGATACATTTACTACTCAGACTGGCCGAGTGTTTGATTTTGTAGAGGAGAACTTGGGGGTTGCCTCTCGTAGCCTAAATAAAAATATTGAGGTGGCGAATAATTTGCAGGTGACAGTGAGTGTGAAGGTGCTTGAACAGGCTAATTTTTCAATTAAAAATATAAATAAACAAGATTCAAGTTATAAGATTGATTGGGGGGATGGTAGTCAGTCAACTGGAGTTTTGAGAGGGGAAGAAGAGGCGATTGCGAGCCATGCCTTTCAGTGGCCGGGGAATTATAGAGTAGTGATGCCTGGGCAGGAGTTTTTAGTTAGAGTGACTTATTAGGGCGTGATCGTCGATTAATACTTTTAGAAACTGGATTAAAAATACCAGCGTATTTTTATCCCTCAGACTCAGAAAAATTTTCGTGTTGTTCTAAGAAAACGAACAACACGAAACCGGCAATTTTTCTTTCGTCATGTTCCAAAACCTCTTTT
>CAYHSQ010000081.1:0-2343 GCA_964359365.1 uncultured Candidatus Saccharibacteria bacterium
CCTCAATTCCGAATTGATTCTTTGGGGAATCAAACGGAATTGGGCTCTGAATGACGGGGTTATTATGTTATGTGATACGTGACTCATGACTTGTGTTTTATATTTCAAACCAGCCTTTCACGATATTTTCTTGCGACAATCTTTCTAATTCTTCGGGGCTAAAATATTCGATGAAGATTTGATTCCAGAGAGCTTCTTGTTCGTGATACAAATATTTGGTCATCTCGCGCGCCTTCACGAGCTCCATCACAGTGTCGACTAAATCGAAGCTAACTAATACTTCGACACCGACTTCAGTTTTGAAAAAGTCGGCGACCCAGCCGGTGTCTTTCCAAAATTCTAAGCCACTGTCGAGCTTCACGATATCGGCTTCAGCCCTTAGCCAATGCAGAGCTTCGGGATTGATGCGTGGCTCAAACAAGCGCCAATCATTTTCATCGTCTTTGGCTAAATATCTTTGGATAACTAAAAATCTGGGGCGGCGGGCTTCGGCCAAATCTTCGGGCAATCTTTTTTGAATCGTGTCCCCTCTTAAAGTGGAAATTAGGTTAAAAGCAAAGGTAGCTTCGTCTTTAGCTAGCTCTCTTTCAAAAATTGTCGAGTAATAAGAAATTTCGTAAAGGTAGTGGGAAAGCAGGGCGACGAGGCGCAGGGTTTCGCCAGACACACCCAAGAAAGATGGAATAATAAAAACAACACCAAGCTCTTTTAGGTGGCTAACGTTATGATATTTTTTCTTAATAAAGTTTTGCGCTGAAGGCACCCACTTTTCACTCAAAGGTTTGAGCTCGATGGGTCGATTTTCAAAATCACCTGGCTTCAAGCTCTCATATTGGCGAAAGAAAATATTATTTTGCCATTCGGTATCTTCGATAAATCTTAAAGCGCTATAAACCTCATCGAGGTTTTCTTTGGCGAGCATATCTTCCACTCTTGAATAGCCGAGGAAGGCCATAATTTTCAAAGGTGGTTCTTTAGTTAAAAGTTCTTTAGCTTTGTCGCGCTTCAAGAAAAAGCCGGTGGGCATCGGGTGCATTTGCGCCACGAAGTTGGCGATGGTTTGCGAAGCCTCGAAGCCTTTTTGATGACGATGACCAATTCTTTCTACAAGTGAAAAATCATCGGCGTCGATTTTACTTAAAAGCGCATCATAAATTTCAAAAGCGGAAGCGTCGCGGCGCAAACCCAAGACATTCATTTTTTCTAAAATAATTTGGCTGTTTTTTTCATAAAGCCGTTCCAAAACGCCAGCTTCACCAGAAACTTTTTCCAAATCAGCCTCCAAATTTTGGAAGGAGATTTTAGGAACACGAAGAATTTTAGACAAAAAATCCTGATAATTTTTCATATGGACTAATTGATTAAATTATAGCATATGAAAAAGCCCCACGTTTTTTTGACGTGAGGCTTTGAGGTTAGCGTCGCTCGAATGCTTGGACTACGGATGCTTGATCATGCGAACCATGACCCAGCCGGTGCCAGTTTCAGGCACGAGGTTGATCACGAACTCGAGGGCTTCGTAGTCAGGAACAGGACCGACGAGCTCAAGATGACCCAATCCTTCATTGTGAAGCTCGCGAGCCAGAAGCGTAAGGAGCTTTGGCTCGCCATCGTTAATAGTAACGATGATGAGCTTACCGTCCACAACCGCGAGGCCAATCTCTCTACGAGTCGGACAATTAGTGACCGGGTGCTGCGTCCGAAGTTCGAAATCGATCAGGTTAGCAGATCTAGAAATCATAGATACTTTCCTTTGCGAAATGGAGTTGAGAAAATTGAATCATTAACTCATAGGAACAGGGTCGGCTTAATCTTCGGTCTTTGGCCGAATACGAAATAGACCAGCACGAGATTTCATGGAATTAAACGTGAAGACGAACTCAAGTTTTGGTTTCGAACCAACAATTGGTCCACGAACCTCGATACCCCTCCTACCTACTTCAAACTCAAAGATGATCGTACTTGGACACAGGCGGCAGACACCATCATGCCCACCTTTGACTCCTAAAACAGAAATCAGGATTTCAAACGATTCACCAGTAGCACAAGAGATGACTTCTTCGGGTTTGAATGAAGTCACCGACAGACCGTCTGGATCTTGAAGAGTTGGGTCTAGAAGATCAATCGCCATGAAATGGTTCCTTTGCAAAATGAGGTTCAGAAACACTAAATTTTTCAAGCAACGCGCCCGTTTGTGTTCTGAGTATATACTAACACATAATATATGTAAAAGTCAAGCATATGATGTTCGCAATGCCCTGGCTCTTATTAGACCGAAGCTTTTAAAAATGAAAAAGCCCCACGTTTTTTTGACGTGAGGCTTTGAGGTTAGCGTCGCTCGAA
>CAYHSQ010000082.1:0-2338 GCA_964359365.1 uncultured Candidatus Saccharibacteria bacterium
AGTGAACATCCAAACCGGCGGCCCGGCACGCATGTACCAGAAGCTAAAGTCTTGGAAAGACTCGTGGCCATACCTCTTTTCGATGCCCGCTCCCACAAGGAGAGACAGGAAGAGGAGGACGACGTTCCCGAGGAATAATCGACTCATCCAATTAGGCTTGAGTCGATCCTCTGTGAGAAAACTCCCACAGATACTCCAGATACACATCAAAATGATCGATCCAAAGATCATCAAGGCACTGAAGACGCTGTCACTCATGGCATTTCCTTTGCTAATGCGGTTTCGAATCTTATTCAAAGGATGGAAAACATTCCACCCGCACTCTCTATATTATAGCATAAAAAAGCCATAAATGTCAAATTAAGTCAGGAAAGGGCTTAAAATGTACATAACTTTGTCATTCCCGTGAAAACGGGAATCTACTAAGTAAATACACCCAAGCCCCACGAAGATTCCCGTTTTCACGGGAATGACAAGGTCCGGGGTTTACTCTTCATTCCTATAGGAGTAATTTAAATAAAGCCCTTTCAAAATAGACAAAATTTTTGATTCCTTTTCGTTTCTTTCTTAGAGGAGGTAGGTCATGTGGCTCAACATTCTTGAGTGCTCAATCGCTGTTTATTTACTTACTCTTAGTTCGGTATTAATCTGGAAAATTAAATTAGTTATTGATTGCGATCTCGTTGAGAAAAAGATTAACCCTCAAATTTTAGCCATCGCTGAATTCCAAGATTTTTTAATTAAACGTGGTGGTGCATCTTTAGCTCATTTCTTAAATAAAAAATTTAGAGAAATTTTTAATGAATTAGTGATTCATAGGGGAGTCATGCATAATACGACAACCTTGAAACAACTTTGGCTCTTCAGTGTTTTACATCAAGTCAAAGCTGCTCACGCGTTTAGAAATTTAGTAGACACTGACTTTCGGAATTTCTTTATTTATTTAACTAACACTGAAGCTCAACAAAAAGAAGCATCAAGATTGGCTCGAGAGCTTAGGGTAAATTCCCAGGCTTTCCTTGATTCTTGTGATGATGATCAAAATCCAGATTATGAAAAAGCTAGTTTTGGTGTTGGTCTCGCTTATTTTGTTAGCTCGGTAATTCATATTACGACTCATGAGTTTTTGTCGTATTATTTACCCGATCTAAAAGCCGAAGCCGCCTACTGGCGTAATCGAGAAAGAGCTGGTGTAAGTAATCTCGTTCATCAAGAATAATTGTTCCAATAAAAAACCCGCGTTGCATCTCGCAACGCGGGTTTGTTTTATAAATTTGAATTATTCGAGTTCCGAATCGCTAAGAGTGGCTGATCCGGCATCTTCCGGAACCTCTCTCACAAAGCCCATTTCTTTCAAAAAACCATCTTTGCAGGAATCATAATCAACTGGCATGAGCTTGGGGCTAAAGTTTATTACCCGAACTATGTCTAGCTTCAGGCCGTAATCCTGTCCAAGAAGCAGTCCTTCCAAAGAAGTCTCTAAGTCAGACATCCGAACGGTCAGTTGCCGTCTGGCAATTTCTACCAAGACCATTTGAACCAAAATTGAGTACGATCTAATGCCAACTTTTTCACTCAACTTTCCGGCTTCGAGTTTGGTGATGCTAATCTTGCCTCTCAAGAACTGAAGAAATTCATCATCGCCCTGAATGTTGCTAGCGGCTTCGATCAAATCGCAAAGCGCTCCTTCTGAGTGAATCAGTAATCCAACTGATTTTCCTTCACAATTCAACATCACCAAATAAGTGTTTTCGATTCCGGGATCGGTAATAAAAACAGTGACATAAGAAACATCGGTCGAACTTACCGGTTCATCGAGACCTCTTTCTGTCGCTCCAACTGGAATGGCCTCGAGGGCTTGTTGCAATGCATCCACTTCATCGGCCGGCGCACTTCCAGCCACAAACGGCTCTAGTAGTTCGTCGCCGAGCCCTGCATCCAAAGCACTTCTTAGCTCCACGCGCTCTTGATCAGCCACGCTATTCCCCATGTCCCCGGGCGTCTGAAACGCCCCACCCCCAGATCCATTACCCAATTCATCACTAGATTTTCCTGCCACTACACACCTCGCTTTCAAGGAACAATTCGGTAATAGGCCTACGCCTAACAGGTCTGAGTATAATAGATTAAACATCAAAAAAGTCAAGTGCAAAAACGCCCCCCCGACCCACTACGACATTCAAGTCCCATCTCAGAAAACGCAAAAACTCCTTTGAGGGAGTTTTTTCTTGATCTGGTTTGAAAGTATTACGCAGCAATCACGTTTACGACTTTTTTGTTCGTCGTGGTGCCGTCGAATTTCATTTTGCGTTTGGTTGAAAACTTGATCGTTCCTGCT
>CAYHSQ010000083.1:0-2289 GCA_964359365.1 uncultured Candidatus Saccharibacteria bacterium
TCGGCATCAACCGCCCAATCAGGATTATGGAAAACCAAATCACAATCTAACCAAGCTACATAGCGACATGAGGCTGGCAACCAAGAGGCGGCGAGATTTAACAAACGCTCCTTTTGCCAAAGTACACAGTCGCTTCGCACCTGAATCACGTCGAGCGAATCTTCAAGTTCAAAAGGATTGTCGCCAAAAGCACACTCAACAGTAATGCAGGGCACGCCTGAATCCCTCATTAACTTTACGAAAAGATCATAATTTCTACGCCGGGTTTTGTAACCACAAGCATTAAAATAAGTCGTGATCACTGTCAGGTTTTGAGGCGCTTTGTAAGTTTGGAAATTTAAATCATCAAGACCTAGAAGCTCTCTTTCTATCATTAAATTCTCCTTGTTTTTCTTATTTTAAAAGATCTAAACTAGCTTTGGTATTATAATAAATATTTTATAAATGTCAATACTTGGTGATGTAAAAAATGATGTTATTTAATGTATTCCCAAACCTCTTTGGCGTGGTTTTCGGGTGAGACGTTTTCCCAGACTTTTTCGATAATCCCCTGTTCGTTGATGAGAAAGGTGGTGCGGAGCATACCCATGTATTCCCGACCCATCATTTTCTTTTTCGCCCAGATGCCGAAGGCTTCGGCTAAGATATGATCGGGGTCGCTTAATAATGGAAAGTTAAGTTTCTGTTCGGTGATAAATTTTTGGTGGGATTTTACGGAATCTTTGGAAACGCCTAAAACGACGATGCCTAAATCTTTTAATTCGTCGTTAAAATCTCTGAAGCTACAAGCTTCTTTAGCGCAGCCAGGAGTATTATCTTTGGGGTAAAAATAGAGAACGACTTTTTTACCGAGGAAGTCTTTAAGAGAAACGACTTCGTCTTGGTTGTTTTTTAAAGAAATATTAAGTGGAGCAACGTCCTTGGGTTTTAGCATAATGATGGAATGCTAACATAAAATAAAGAAATGCTAATAAAAAGGAGAGAATAAAAAAAATCCCCGATGGGGATTTAGGATCTACTTTATTTAACACATAACAGCCGCCATTGACTCTAGCTCAAACAAAGCTCGGGCTCTTTTCTCCCTAGATGCTCTCTTTTTCTTTGCCTTAAGCCTGGCTTTGGCCTTAATTCTTTTCCCGACTAATTCACCTAAAAGTTTAAGCTCCTCGAAGTGCATCTTTTGAGTTCGCTTAGCACTTGGTCCGCCCATGGCTTCAATTAAAGCTCTGGCTAAAGATGCAAAGCTTTTAACACAACGAAGAAAACTCTCGTCGCCACTCTTTGACACATATTTAGGAAGCTTTTTAGCTTTAACGATCGCTATCAACTCTTCATTTTTTTTCATACTATGGCCCCCAGCCGGGAATGATTTTTTCGAGGGTGGTTTCGCCTTTATCCGTCGTGAAGATTCTTACTTTGTCGCCGGGGAAAATTTCTTGCGGCCATTGAGATAGCTTAACTGAACGCTCGCGCAATGTACCATCGACAAATCCATGGACTTTGGCATAAATAATATCATTATTATCTTCAATGTAGCACTTGGTGCCGATGAAAGTTCCATAATCAATACGCGAGGCAATCTTTTCATTGGTCGCCGCGAAAATCATCAGTGCGCATAGTACAAAAAGTGAAGCAACTGTTATTCTGGCAGCATTACTTGTAATTAATCTCATTTCTGATCTCCTTTTCCGTCTGGGATTTTTTCGATGGTGAATTCTCCCCCACCTAATGGAATGACTTTTACTTTGTCCTTAACTTGAATACCTTGGGGTAATGACTTTAGTTTGATAATCTTCCAACCATTCCAACCGTCGATAGTTCCAAAAATCCTAACCTTGACTGCTCCATCTCCATCAAGCGAACTCTCCATATTCCAAACAGAACCCTCGGTTAGACTTGAAGCTACCTGGCTTGAGCGGTAAAGCGGATAAGCAACTGCAAAAAACGCCAAAATAATCAAAGTAAAAACAAAAATAGTTCCTAATCTACTCATTTCAAGTCTCCTTTTGAGGTTGGGATTTTTTCGATGGTTGGATTAGATTTCGTAAACTAAATCTAGATCTTGAGTGATAAGTTGAGGCTCTCTTTCTTCTTGTAGCCGACGTGATTCCCAAGAACACGCTGGTAATGCTTTACCGATAAGCCATGCGCGCACAGTACAGTGATCGCTAAGCTCGCTCGCCGAGCAGCAAAGTAACCACCAACCAGACGTAGTCTCAGCTAAGAAAAGTTCCCGCTCCATGATTATCTACCTCCTGGGTCTGGGATTTTTTCGAGGGTTAGTTCGCC
>CAYHSQ010000084.1:0-2250 GCA_964359365.1 uncultured Candidatus Saccharibacteria bacterium
AGCGTGAATCCAGAACGAGAAGCATTAGTGTGAAGCATTGATTTAATTTTAGAACACTTGGACCAATTTATAAATAGGTAGAAGAATGGAGGCGAAGAGAATGCCGACCATGCCGCCAATAAAAAGAATTAGAACGGGCTGAATAAGCTCGACTAAGCCGGAAACCAAACCGTTGATTTCTCGACTATAAAAATCATAAACCTTGGAGAGCATCTCATCTAGACGGCCGGTTTTTTCACCGACGGCCACCATCTGACCAATTAAAGGTGGGAAGTATTTTTCATTGGAAATAAGGGCTTCGGAAAATAATTCACCTTGGCGAATTTTATTAGCAATCTCATGAAGAGCTTCACGGTAAATAAAACTATTAATGGTGTGGGCGCTAATTTCGATGGCTTGAGCGATAGGAATGCCGCCTTTAACCAAAACCGAAGTGGCTTCGGCAAAACGAGCGACATAAGACTTACGTAATAAATCGCCGATGACAGGAATAGAAATGATGATTTCATCGTAAACAATCCCCCCTTCTTCACCACGGAAATAGTCGAATAAAACAAAGGCGATAATAATTACAGCAGCGATGATTACCAACCACCAGCTAGCAATAAAATTACCGATACTTAGGAAGAAAATACTAATCCAAGGTAATTGAACTTGAGATTCGGTAAAAATTGGCTCGAGTTGCGGGAAGACAACACCTAAAATAACACCTGCTACGATAACGAAAAGGGCGATAACAAAAATTGGATAAATAAGCGCGTTTCTAATTTTTAAAACTAATTCCTGTTCTTTTTCTAAATAGTCGGCTAAGAAATTCATAGCGGATTCAACTTGACCAGTAACTTCGGAAGAGCGGATTAAGTTAATGTAAAATTCGGAAAAAGCCTGAGGTTGACGTTCGAGGGATTGAGAAAGTAAAAGACCAGAATCAACATCTTGAGAGATTTCAAAAATGGCTTCTTTTAAGATTTCGCTTCTGGTTTGAGAATAAAGATTTTTCAAACACTCACTCAGAGGGATCGCGGCTTGAAGCATGGTAGCAAATTGACGCGTAAAAACTACTAGGTCGGCGCGCTTAACTTTATTAAAAAAACCAAAGAGGCCTTTTTTGCCGAAGCCAGAATCTTGCGACTCAATTGTGAGTACGAAAAGATCGTGGGAATTTAAAATATTAATAGCGGCCTCCTTATTAACGCCGTCTGCATAGCCCACTTGAAGCTCGCCGGTTTTAGTTCTTGCACTGTATTTGAACTTCATAAGATAATTTTAACAGTTAATATGTCCCATTGTCATTCCTATGAAAACGGGAATCTGCTTAGTAGAAATACAAACTTTGATATTGCTTAAATCGACGAAGATTCCTGCCTCCGCAGGAATGACGAACCTTTGGAATAAACTCGTTAAACACGGTCGACTAAGATTTTTAATTCGGAAGAGTTAAGAGAGTAAAGCTCAGCTTGCTCGATAGTAATCATGCGTCGCTGGACTAGGGTGGCTAGGGAGCGGTTGAGAGTGATCATACCATCTCTTAGGCTGGTTTCGATAACCATGTCGATTTGATAGGACTTCTTTTCGCGGATTAAATTCCTGATGGCGGAATTAACAAGCATGATTTCATTAGCCGGGACTCGCCCACCGTCGATTTTAGGAATTAATCTTTGAGAAACGACGCCGACAAGGGTGGCGGCTAACTGAGAAGTGATTTGACCCTGTTGCGCTGGCGGGAAACTATCAATAATGCGGTCGATGGTTTGAGAAACAGAATTAGTATGGAGGGTGGCGAAAACTAAGTGGCCGGTTTCGGCAGCGGTCATCGCAGTCGAAATACTTTCGGCGTCGCGCATTTCACCGATCATTAAAACATCTGGGTCTTGGCGAAGTACGGAACGGAGCGCTTCATGAAAACCAAGTGTGTCTTCATTGACCTCTCTTTGGGAAATAATAGATTTATCTTGAGTGAAAAGATATTCGATTGGGTCTTCGATTGTGATGATGTGTTCGTTGCGAGTGTGATTAATTTCGTCGATGATGCTCGCTAAAGTGGTGGATTTACCATGACCAGCTGGGCCGACGACTAAAATAAAACCTTGAGAAAGTTTGGCGAAGTCATGAAGAATAACAGGCAAGGAAAGCTCTTCGAGAGTGCGGATCTGACTTGGGATCAAACGCATCGCGGCTGACCAGAAGGTTTTTTGAAGATAAATATTAACGCGGAAACGAGCGACATCGCCAAATGAATATGAGAGATCG
>CAYHSQ010000085.1:0-2226 GCA_964359365.1 uncultured Candidatus Saccharibacteria bacterium
GCACAACCCCCTTCCTCGTTTTCATTAGTGTGGTTAGTGGTGTCGCTTCCGCTTCTATACCGCCCGACTTCGTTGAGGGTCGGCGCTCGTCCTTCGCCATGGACGCTCATAGCGGAAACAGCCCGAGGCGGAGTGCAAATGCTTGCCCCCAGTCGGTGTGATTACACACCGACTTTTCCCTCCCGTGCGCGCATGCCCGCCTGCGGCGGCTCCCTTCAGGGATGTATAGGTGGTAATATAAACATATGCAAATCTTAAAAAAGATACTGTCATTGCGTGGATGGAGAGCGATTGCTGTCGCCATTATATTTATTACCGCGATACTTACACTTGTCCCGTTATTGAATTACTAAAACGAAACCAGTGATTTAGCCGAATTTCACCAAGAGTAAAGTCCCAACGGCTACAACCCAGGTTCCTATTGCTAACGCACGCGACCAATACAACTGTTTTTCGTTGTATATGTTCTGCTTCTCTAGCAGCTCTTCTTGCAGTTTGTAATTTAGAAACGCAACACCAATATGGATTGTTTGTGTTACTCCTTGACTATCGTTAATCTTTTTTACGATTTCTTCCTTGGTATCATCTATATTAAACGCCATGTTAATTATATTTCGCCACACAATCTGCCTTCTGCTCGCTTTTTCTTTTTATCATCGCATCAACACTTGGTCCAAAGTATGAACTATCCAATTCTCCATTTTTTACTTTTGCGCTTAAATCAAGAACGATGCGATTGTATTCTTTTTCCGCTTCATTTATACAAGTTTCGAGTTTTAATTGATTTGTTTCTTTTGCGGGATTTGTATATATGATTGTTTCCACTCCTCTTTTTTGTTGCTCTGCCTCTTTATTTGCTTTGTCTGCTTCAACTTTTGCCTGTAATTCTATTTGCTGTTGTTTTTCAATAGAGTTTGATTTATTTACTTGGCTTGCGTAGTAAAAGCCACCAAAAATAATGCTCGCTACCAAAATAGCCGCTGGTAATGATAATTTGTTGACTGCGTTCATATACATTCATTATAGCAAGAAGTGGAAATTGGAACAGCCCCAATCTACGCTTTGTTTTTTTCATGGGCTCCCTTTTTTATGAGATTGATTTTGCTTTCATCAAGAAAACAAAACTGTTCATTTGTTGCGAATATCATGTCTAAAAATATGTTGAAATCTTTCGTGTAAAAAACACCGACAGTTGCATACCCACTAAAAATTAGTGCCTTTTCTAGCGGAAAAAGACAGACGCCTTGCTGATTGAGAAATTCTCTTTTCATGATCGCGTGCGTAAGCTTTTCGATAAAAAGAATCGTAGTATTTTTACTAAATTCTTCGGCGGTTTTAGATTTTTTTACTGCGTCATCATATTCCTTCAACCTCATATTCATTGCTTCTATTATTTTGTTTTTCTCTTTTGCGGTTTTTATTCCTAAATCACTGAACATTTCATCTCCAAGATAAATGAACAGATTTTGCCTCACCTCATCATTTATTAGCGATAGCGAAATACTTATATCAAGATTAAACAAAAGAAAGAACCAAATTTCATAGAAGCTATAAATCGTGTCCAGATTCTCTTTTTTGAAACCAAATTTTTCGGCCAGGTTTTGTTTAAAAGGTTCCCCGACTAAAACAGCGTAGGCCTTAATTTCTTGGTGAATTGCTTGAAAACTCAGCGGTATATTATCTTTAACATTTTCCATAATGGTGATAGAAACTTAATTATAATATACCTCTAAGAGTCCATTCTTACAATTTCGGGATAATTATCTTTACCGCCCCCTTTGATAATCATCCACTTGCTCTCATATTTTTTCTTCCATACATCTTGATAATTTATTGTGCACAATTGTTTACATTCAGTGCCTTTTGGAATTTCAAAAGTAACCAACGTTTCAGTCTCAACAGAATCGCCGAACTTTATATAGGTAAATCTTTCTGTATTATGATCATCAAATTTCACTACAACATTCCCCGCGTCAGAATAACCATCATTTTGGATAGTGAGATTAACCTTTTCGTAATTTCGAACATTACCTTGAGATATTGTGAGACGAGGCAATTGTAACTTTCTTTCATTCAACCAAAAATATAAGGAAGTAAAAAATCCTGCTAAAGCTCCTGCCACGATAGTTATAAAGGTTGTTAGTGGCTCCATGTATTAAATATTTCTATTTTTATAGGTTTAGTATACCCCAAAATCGCCCTTCGCCCTGCCGCCATTCCTTATTC
>CAYHSQ010000086.1:0-2159 GCA_964359365.1 uncultured Candidatus Saccharibacteria bacterium
CTTAAAGACGTATGGGACACGGCTAGCGAACCGTGCGCGGAAAATTTGCATGGAACAATACCAAACGGCAATGAGAATGAATTAACTAAAAAACTAAATGATTGGTTTTTAAAATGGGAACAATTTTTAAAACAAAAAACCACAGACCTTAATATTAATACAGGACGGTGGTTTTACACTCACAAAAGAATCAGATCCGCATACAGAAGTTTAATATCAAACTTGCCTTACTTATATACTTTTCAAAAATACCTTGGATTGAATATTCCAAACACCACTAACTCGCTAGACGGATACTTTAACAGATTAAAAAGTTTATTAAATGTTCACCGTGGGCTTAACCCTAAAAGACGGTATCGAATGATTGTTGAAATACTAACTGGCCGCCACCCAAACCAGCCCCACCGAAATGTCCATTAAGCCCAAAAATGCACAACGAGAAATTAGCAAGGTTAGAACCGGAGATTTATGGCTATGATTACAGAAAAAGCGACGCTCTTGCGTCGCTCAATCTGTCTTGGCGGAAGGGGTGAGATTCGAACTCACGGTCCACTTGCGTGGACGACAGTTTTCAAGACTGTTGCCGTAAACCGCTTGGCTACCCTTCCATTTCTTCGAGTAAATTATCATAAATCCATAGAAAATTCAAGTTTTGCTGGTTGACCGCCATATTAAAACGTCTTATACTTAATCACAATAAGGGGGTTAAGTTTTTTATTTAGAAATAACTTTATGAATAAAAATATTCTTAAATAATGATCCACAGTTTTAAACATCAATTTATGTTTTATGCCCCTCGAGGCCATTCACATTAAATTTGCTCTGGATAAGCAGGATAAATACCGGATTCAGGACTTGTCAAAATATTTATCTGGCTCGGTTTATCCGGACAGCAGGTATATAACCAAAATTAGCAGGGAATTAACCCACAGCAATGATTTGTTGTCGCCGGATTTTGGCGTTGATGATTTTAAAAAGGGCTGGGCCAACCATTTTCTTTGCGATAAATTATGGAATCAAGCGATAGATAATAATTTTCCTGAAATTTTTGAAGATGAAAAATCGCAGGGTTGGGGTTCGGAACGTTGGGTTAAAAACACCGCGCTTAAAAATATTTTGGATCTTGAAGCGATAAAAATGTTTGATATTAAAAAATATCTTCCACTGTTGATTTATACATTTTGCCCAAACGGAGAGCCGGTGGAGCAAATGCAGGAATATTATAAAAGGATTCAAGAATTGTACGGTGTAAATCGGGAGATGACGATTGATGATCTAAAGCAAATGTGGTTGTGGTTGGGTATAGGCGAGGAACTGGCCGAAAAAGTTACGGAAAAAAGCGAGGAATTTGCCGGCAGTCCGGAGTTGGTAAATAAAATTTGTGAACAATATGGAGAAATGTTGAATTTATCAGAGCAAGGTAGTTAGTGTCTTTAATTTTTTATGCTCTTGCAAAATTTATTATCCGACTTGTCAAAATTGAAAAATACGGAAAAGGCAAAAGATTGCGCATGGTTTTTTAAAACAGGCAAGGGCGAATATGGAGAAGGCGATAAGTTTTTGGGAATAACCGTTCCACAGCAGAGAAAAATCGCGAAAAGTCTGCTCTCCGACAAACATGATTTAATTCATAAGGCGATCGGCTGGATGTTGCGGGAGATCGGAAAACGGGATGTTGTCGCGGAAGAAAAATTTTTAGAAAAATATCACAAAATAATGCCGAGAACGATGTTAAGATACGCGATTGAGAAGTTTGATGAAAGAAAGAGGCGGTATTATTTAAAAAACACATAATAACAAAAATAAGGAGTTTTGGTTGAGTGTTATGGATAATCTAGAAGGATAGACAAAATCCGCAATTTTAGATAAGATTGCCGTAATGGAGAGGTCGCATAGCTGGTCTAGTGCGCCGCATTCGAAACGCGGTAGGCCGAAAGGCCTCGAGAGTTCAAATCCCTCCCTCTCCGCAACGAAATGAAGTGAAGTGAGGAAGAGGAGCGACCAAACTGTTTTGGTCGCGAGTGGGAGGAGAACGCCGGAGCCATGTCACGCATAGGCGTGACGGCGAGGCGGTGGCTAACCCGAGCTCCGCAAACGAAGCGAGAGGTGAAGCCGACTCCCACCCTCTCCGCCAGTTAGGAAAATAATTTTATGAAATT
>CAYHSQ010000087.1:0-2078 GCA_964359365.1 uncultured Candidatus Saccharibacteria bacterium
ACGCATCCGAAATTAAGCTAATCTTCCCCAAGGGCTTAATATTCTCCTTGCATTCTTCCGAATGTTCCTCACTATGTTCGTGATGCCAATGTAAAAATTTCTCAAGCACAAACATAACCAAAAACCCTAAAACTACGATAAGCGACGGAACAAAAGTATGTCCATTAGCACGCGCAAACACATCAGGCAACATGTGAATTAACGCATCCCCAAATAAAGCCCCTACCGCCAAACTCACAAAAAAGAAAACCATTCTATCTTTGTGCTTTTCATGAAACACAAACACAAAGCCAATAATCGGCATCAAACTCACAAGTAGCACCGCAAAAAAACTTTCAAAAAATAAAGCTTGCATTATATCTTCAAGTATTTAGAAATAGCGATCACCGAAGACACCACACCCAAAACCAAGCCAAATAAAATCTGAAACCCAAGTAAACTAAAGAAATTACTCATAAAGTAGGTATACAAATTAATATCCAATAAAAACGAATTAAGATAAGGAGAAACAAAGCTCACAAGCGGCCAAGATAAAAAGGTAGCCGCAAAAGCAGCAATTAAACTATAAAGAATCCCGGTAAACACAAATGGCCCCACAATAAACCGATTTGCCGCGCCTACAAGTCGCATAATCCCAATCTCTTCTCGGCTAGCATAAATCGCCAAACTAATCGTATTAAAAGTCACAAGAATTGCCGCAAGCGCCAAGAAAATCGTAAGCACAAAGCCAATCTTCTCAGTCACGTCCACCACTCTTGCTAATCGCTCAATCACCGTCTTATTCTGTCGATAATTTAATTTCTCAATCATCGGCTGCCAATTGGTCTGACTTTCTATATAAGTTGCGATCACAGGATATTTTGCCGGATCATTCGCCTTAATGTTCAAAGACGCCGAAAGTGGATTTTTCTCAAGCTCCGCCAAAGCCTTATTAATCGTTGGGTCATTGCTGTGCCTTTCTTTAAAAGTTTCTAAGGCCTTGTCTGGCGAAATATACTCCACCTGCTTCACTTCAGAATTAGATTCGATCGTCTTTTTAATCGCCAAAATCTTCGCTTCGTCTACCTCTTCTTTAAAATAAATCGAAATATCAATCTTATCCTTCAAGCTTTCAATCCCCATCTCTGAAACCACCCTAAATAAAATCAACCACTGAAAAACAAACAATGTTAAAACCAAAATGCTAATCGTCGCCACCGAAAGCCACTTATTACGAGAAAAATTCTGCCAACCATATTTAATAATTCTTGCTAAAATCGTTGCCATATTTTTTATCCAATTACATACCCGCCATCCTTGTCGTCTTTAATAATCTTGCCAGCATCTAAACTGATCACTCGGCGGCCGATATTATTAATAATATCTTTGTTGTGCGTCGCAAGTAAAACCGTAGTTCCTAATTCATTAATTTTCAAAAGTAGCTTCATAATTTCCCAAGTATTCACAGGATCCAAATTACCAGTCGGCTCATCCGCAATAATCAAAGACGGACGATTCACCATCGCCCGCGCAATCGCCACCCGCTGCTTCTCGCCACCAGACAACTCATGTGGAAAATTATGTGATTTGTCAGCCAACCCCACCATATCTAATACCTGAGGCACAACTTCATGGATCTCCTCCTGCGAACGACCAGCCACCTCCATAGCAAAAGCCACGTTCTCATAAGAATTCTTAGTCGGCAACAACCTAAAATCTTGAAAAATAATCCCGATCCCCCTTCTTAAAGCCGGCAACTCAGCCGAAGAAAGTTTGCCCACATCATAATTACCAAACACCACCTTCCCATGCGTCGGCTTCTCTTCCCCTGTAATTAAATGAATAATCGTCGATTTCCCAGCCCCAGACTTACCCACCAAAGTCACAAACTCCTTAGGCTCAATCTTAAAACTCACATTATCCAAAGCCACCCCATGCAAACTATAAGACTTAGAAACAGAAATAAATTGTATCATTATAAAATTAGAATCTAATATTTAGAATCTAGTAACTAGTAGAATATCAATGAAAACTTAATATTTTGAGCAAAATTCGCAAAGCTTTCGAGGACGCCGTGAGCCCTACGAGTAGTAGGGCGG
>CAYHSQ010000088.1:0-1981 GCA_964359365.1 uncultured Candidatus Saccharibacteria bacterium
TGTTAATAATAAAAAACTCCGCTTTGGGAGTTTTGAAAATTACTAGGAAATTCTAGGCCATGGGAGTGTGGCCATCGCTAAGTAGAGACTCTCCCAGTTGTCGATCATTCTGGCACAGGCTAGGCCGTGATCTAAAACGTGTTTGGTTTTGAAATGAACTAAGTTGGGCACATGAGGGTCGAGGTCGATTAAGTTACCAAGCTCATCATCAACAAAAAAATCTAATCGCAAATACTTTGCCCAGGCAACTTTGGTTTCACCTCTGGGTACGTTGTAAATTTCAATATTAGAACCCTGACGCTTGAGCCAAGTTCTTGCGGCATACACCGAAACTTCGGAGTGCCGCTTGGTAATAATCGAAAGATTGTGGCCGTCTTGCTCTAAAAGTCTTAAATAGTGCAAAGAGTTTTTAATCGGCTTTAGACGATCAACTCCCCAGTGATGAGACTCGTGAGAAGTACGATAAAGAAACCACGCAGCCTCGTTAGAAAAATTCGCTAATACTGCGGCCTTAGAGGCGAAGTGAGAAATTGGACGATCCACACCTAAAAAATATCGAGCTACATCTTGCATTAGGCCATGGGTGTCGCCGATGACACCGTCAAAATCGAAACCGAGATTAAGTGGTTCGGTCATTATGTGACTCCTCTGATAGGGTTTAATTTTGAAAAGCTAAGGGGATTATAGGTTAATAAAGCTTTACTGTAAATCCAAAAGTAGATTCCACCCTCCTACGCCAAAGGCTTCGGACGGGCACAGCGCCTCAATTCCGAATTGATTCCTTGGGGAATCAAACGGAATAGGGCTCTGAATGACAGGTGCCGGCTAACGGAATTTTTTGAATAAGTTAAAAGTAAGGGAAAAGCAGATGAAAAAGAAAATGATGAAAAAACTGTCGAAGACGAAATTCATTATAGTATCAGAAACAGAATAACTTGCGGAATTGATTCGGAGAAAATTCCAAATCTCTACGCCAAAAAAGGCTAGGGTGACCACCCACTCTTCTAGACTCAGCTTAATTTTGAATTTTCGTGAGCCAATCATTGATCGTAGAATTACCTAAAACATAGCCAACGCCTGCGGCTGGACCACCGAAGACAAAAGTGGGTACGCCAATAAATTCACCAACTTCATTAAAGGCTGCACCACCAGAATTACCCTCATCAATCTTGGCCGAAACTTTAATTAAATCTTTACCCAAACGACCACTCACAGCACCTTCTGTAAAAGTGACTTTATTATTACCGAAAGATGGGTAACCGGCTACATAGATAGAGTCATTGTTTTTTAAAATATCAGATTCGCCGAAATTTTTAATTACTCCAAACTTACTAGGTATTTTATGATTGCCATCGATGGTGCTCGTGATCTTTAACAAAGCTAGGTCAAGCTTTTGGTCAAAAGCCGATCGCCCATTATCGAGATTCATCAGTTCGGCGTGATAAATAAAATCTGGCTTTTTGGTAATGTCATTTGTAAAACCAACCCGGCAAACTGCGGCCGGTGAATTTAAAACATGAGCATTGGTTAAAATTACCCCTAAAGGATCGATGATGGTGCCTGAGCCGGCTGAGTAAGAAAATAAATTGTTCGGACAATCGAGTGCGACGAGTGCGTTTAAAGAATCGGTAAAATCAAAACCAAGATCTTTGAGATTAATAGAGTTCTCTTTGACAGAATGACTATCCAGAAAATCTCGATAAGACCTCTCGTTTCGATAGTTGGAATTTCTACTAGTTTCAAAATAGATGGAACGATATTCGATAAAGGCTCCACCTAAAGATGCGAGGCTAAAAATAATATTAATAATGAAAGCGAGGGAGAATATTAAAAGAGCGCGAGGTTTATTAAAGGCTCCACCCACTACTACTGTGTGAGCAAGATGATCGTGCCACGCACGTCTTTTTTCGCCACCAAAAAAGATATTTAAAATACCGAGACCGAAGAATATGAAGGATGGAATATAGAAAATGGCACGACT
>CAYHSQ010000089.1:0-1907 GCA_964359365.1 uncultured Candidatus Saccharibacteria bacterium
ATTCAGCGGTTGAGGAGGGTTTTAGAAGAGCTTGGCCGTCCATTCGAGATTCGAATATGACTACGATTATTACTTCACTCATTCTTTATAATTTTACTTCGAGTTTTGTAAAAGGGTTTGCTTTGACTTTATTGCTCGGTGTTTTAGTGAGTATGTTTACGGCGATTACGGTAACTCGAACATTACTTAAGTCGGTTAGAAGAAATAAATCAAAATAAAAAATATGTTAAATATTGTTGGATATAGAAGGTTGTATTACGTCTTCTCCACTCTAATGGTGGTGCTTGCGATCCTCGCAGTGGGAGTTTGGGGCTTGAAAGAGGGTATTGATTTTTCGGGCGGAAGTGCTTGGCAGGTGAGTTTTGAGAAGTCGGTGGAACTTCAGGCTTTGAGAGATTTTGTGGGTAAGGATTTAGACGTGAAGCAATATTCAGTGGTAGATCAGCCAAGTTCAAAGAGCTATGTAATTCGTTTGCCGGAAATTTCTGAGGCGACTCATAAAGATTACGCAAAGAAAATGACCGATAAGTTTGGAGTTGTGAATGAATTGAGTTTTGAGAGTATTGGGCCACTCATTGGGAGTGAGCTGAAGAGTGGCGCCTTGTGGGCGTTTATTTTAGTGTTGTTAACGATTTCTCTTTATGTGACGTTTGTTTTTAGAAAGGTTTCTTATCCGGTCAAATCTTGGAAGTATGGTGTGGTAACTCTACTTACTTTATTTCACGACGCTTTTATTCCGGTCGGTTTGGCGGCAATTTTAGGACATTTTCAGGGTTTGGAAGTTGGGATTAATTTGGTGGTGGCGATTCTTGTGGTAATTGGTTTTTCGGTACACGACACGATCGTGGTGTTAGATCGAACTCGAGAGAATTTAAGAAAAGCGGTGAAAAACGAAGACTTCGCTACTCTTGTAAATCGTAGCTTGAACCAGACTTTGGCTCGTTCTATTAACACTTCTTTGACCCTAGTGATCGTTTTATTAGCTCTGTACTTCTTAGGCCCAGTGTCTTTAAGCTACTTTATCTTGATGATTCTTGTGGGGGTGATTTTCGGGACCTATTCTTCAATTTGCGTGGCTTCTTCCTTAATAGTGAGCTGGAGGGGGAGGGTGGTTTAGGGTACTTGACAACCTTTTGGATTGTGACTTATAATCTAAATAATAACAAAATACAAAACAAGGCAATATGAAATACAATGTAGACAAAGTCATAAGCACCTTAGTAAAAGATCTAAATCCTAGACAAAGGGACGTGGTTTTTGGCCGTTACGGCTTGGAAGATGGAGAGCCGGTAACCTTGGCTGAAATAGGTAATCGCTATGGCGTGACCAGAGAAAGAATCAGACAAATCGAGGCTTTAGCCCTTTCTTCAGTGAGAAGGAAGTTTAGTGACGGTCAGTTTAATGATGTCGTTGATCACGTAAGAACTCATTTGAGGCAGCTCGGTGGGGTACATTTAGCGACTTCTTTGTGCAATGACTTGAAGGGTGTTTTGT
The DNA here is from genome assembly GCA_964359365.1 of uncultured Candidatus Saccharibacteria bacterium. GTDB lineage: Bacteria > Patescibacteriota > Minisyncoccia > UBA6257 > UBA11618 > JAHFLM01. The sequence continues at coordinate 1,495 of CAYHSQ010000089.1, forward strand.
CTACAGTGCCAGCCGACAAGGCTTATAATAGCAAGATCCATTTCATTTTGGAGAGCTCTGGTGCCTTTAATTATCAAGGTGACGCTAAGGCGTTTCATCCTTTTTGGTTTTTGACTCGAGATGATTACAAGAGAGCTGAAAGATTCATCGATCGTTTGAGCGATCACTTAAAGAATAAGAAAGATGATTTAATTTTGAAGAATAGTAATCAGGCGCATTTTGCGACAGTGGTATCCACTGAGGATTTTGACAGTAAGATTGCGAATAATTTTATTGCGGTATCAAAGAAATTTGCTACCAATGCTTATAGCGATTTCGGTCCTTCTTCTTGGAGTGAGATTTGCCCTAAGACATCTAGAGATTGGGCTTACTTGGTTTTAAAGAAATCTCAAAAGCCTTTGCACTTCACACTT
>CAYHSQ010000090.1:0-1887 GCA_964359365.1 uncultured Candidatus Saccharibacteria bacterium
AACTAATTCCCAACCAAACTAAAATTTTAAAAAATAAATAAAAATCCCACGCCACTAAAGCTAAAATTAAAATAAGGCCACCGAAAGCTGAGAACCAAAACAAATAATTCTTAAATAAGTTAACCACTATATAAATAATCCCAAATCTAAAGCTTAATATTTTAATAGAATTCGAGGCGCAAGCGAGGACGCCGTGAGGGGCACGAGTAGTGCCTCGGAACGGGAACCGCAGCGAGCAACGAAGAAGTCTTTTAAAATATTAAGTTTTTTCATAAATACTTCGCAAGCTCAGCAATTAAAACTATAACAAACACCCCTCCCACCAAACTCATCAATCCCACCGGCCTAGTTTTAAAAATAAAGCTCTTTTTATTCATCTTAAATACCGCTCGCCACCACATTTTAATAATTAAAAAAGCCTCAACTCCTAAAAAAATTCCTCCAATAAAAGATACTAAAGCGGTTAAATCAGAAAATCCTAGAAAATATAAAAATAGAGGTAAAAATACCACTAATAAAACTCGAAGACTCCCATGCATTTTTAAATCAAACCGCATCACATCCTCCATATCATAGCCCATAATTACATACGAACTCCAAATGCACAGCAACCCCAAAATCCCTATCCCAAACAAGAAAAAATTAGGTATAGCTCCAAGTAAACCAGTAATTCCATCCGGCGTCACCTGAGTCGACAAATTAAAAGCGGCCACAATAAAAAGTAGATAAATGATCGCCGGAATTATTGTCCCCGCTAAAATTACTCCTCGCACATCCCGCCTCTCAGTCACTCGAATAGTTTCCACAATCCCCACCCGCCCATTCAAGCTAAAAATAATTGGTGCGAGTGGTAAAAGCCAATAAATACTTTCGCCTAAAGACTTCAATTCAAATTTTAAATTATTAATATTCGGCAAACTCCAACTAAAAAGCAAAAAAATGATCGCTACCACCGCCACCGTAATAAAAGTCTCCAAAAATTCTAATTTTTTTAAACTTAAAAAGATCGCCGCCGAAGCTGTTGCCCAAAAAATTAACATCACCCCTAGTCCACTCGAAATCCCCATGATTTTCGCAAAGCTAAAAGTCAAAACCAAATAAACCAGCAATTCAAAAAACATTTGCACTAAGCTTGCGACGAGCGCAATCGCCGCATAAAAATTCCCCGAATAGATCTTATTTAACCCCACAAAATTATGCTTTCCTGAAGTCATCAACACCAAATCAGCATAAAATAAGTGGATCAGAGTCACCACCACCGTCCCCAATAAAAGCCAGAAAGCGCCCAACACCCATCCTGATTTCACAATCACATAAGGTAAAGAAAAAACTCCCGCCCCAATCACCGCCCCCATCATGAGCGAGGTTGGTAAAAAATACCGCCTAATAAGAGCTAGGTTCATCTTCGTTTTTTGTAAGATTCTTTATTATTTTCTTTTCCAAGAACCAAAAAAATACAAAGACTACTAAGGTTAGTGCTGTCCCAAAAATCGCAATATCATAAAGCCGATAGGCCACCGCCATTCCCACCGCCGCCGACACCCAAAGCCCAGCCGCTGTCGTCAAACCTCTAATTTTTTCCTTACTCACGAAAATTACTCCCGCTCCAATAAAACCTACACCCACCACAATCTGCGACGCAATTCTAGAGGGATCAAAACTATTAATCCCCACTAAAGTTGAAAAAGCATTTGAAGAAATTAAAGAAAATAAACACGCTCCTAAAGACACTAAAGCATAAGTCCGCAAACCAGCGGTTTTACCAGCCATCTCTCGCTCCAAACCCAACACTCCTCCAAGCAACACCGCAAGAACCATTTGTAAGTAAATTTGACCCATTTTATTTATTATTTAAATGAAACTTTTTCATTTCGTTTTTCTTTTCCT
>CAYHSQ010000091.1:0-1883 GCA_964359365.1 uncultured Candidatus Saccharibacteria bacterium
TCACCTTTCCCTCACGGTACTAGTTCACTATCGAATTTTAAGAGTATTTAGCCTTGGCAGACTAGTTCTGCCGGATTCCGACGGGCTTCTCGTGTCCCGTCGTACTTAAGAATAATAACTAGGAGCATGAAACCGTTTTCGCGTACGGGGCTATTACCCTCTTTGGCTCTGTTTTTCCAAACAGATTCTGCTAACGATGTCTCATCTTTTTTAACTCCATTCGGTCCGCCAAATGGCGGAGCTCCGAAACGTTATTACCTTGCAACCCCATTAATTCTTATTGAAAAAATGGTTTGGGCTTTTCCCTTTTCGCTCGCCGCTACTAAGGGAATGTTCCTGCTTGAGGCAGGATTGTCTTCTTTTCCTCCGCTTACTAGAATGTTTTACTTCAGCGGGTGTGCATCCCGCGTTTAAACGCGGGATATCATGGTTTTACCATGATGAGTTTCCTCATTCGGACACCCCCGGATCAAAGGTTGCTAGACACCTCCCCGAGGATTATCGCAGTCACGCCACGTCCTTCATCGCCTTTTGATGTCAAGGCATCCACCGTAGGCCCTTAATTTAGCCCCGTAAAGTCCGATTTAATTTAGACAAACGGGGTTTGGCTACTAATTAATAACCACTTACTTTTTACTTTTTTATTTTACTTTTTTACCTGCGATTAAATTGTCAAACTGCTAACCCTTCTTATCACTGTCTTACACTTCTCTTGCACTTTCTGTCATTCCGAACTTGTTTCGGAATCTCTTTTGGAGATCCTGAAATAAATTCAGGATGACGACATTAATTAAAAAAACCGCTTTCGGAAAGCGGCCTTCATCAAAAGGCAATAAATAAAATCAGACGCCCGAGCCGCTTCCTTTGTTTAATAGTGATTGGTTGGTTTCCATAAATCTTATCTACTCTCCATCTTATTCATTTCTCTAATGCTTGTCAAGTCCACTCTTACCCCAAGCTCTTTCTTATCTTCCCTGTCTCTACCATTAAACTACTGACGACAGCAGGTTTGTTTTTGAGCAAAAGAACATTAGCGGTCAGGTTTTTGTGGAGATAATCATTTTGGGTTTTGGGCCCCAATTTAATTTTGAAAATTTTTTCGAGCTGGCTGATATCTTCCTGCACCAACTGCCACCCGGAATTATTTTTTGCCAAAAGGCGCAAATTTTCTTTGTTTAAATACCGGCCGGCTTGTTTTAAATCCTTTAAAAAATTAACGTAATATTTATTTATTAATTTTCTTTCGTCTTCAGGCAAAACAGCCAAAAGCCGGCCCGAGCCGATAAACTCCGGCGGCACGCCCAAAGAATAAAGAGCCGCCCCAAAATTAATCGCCCGAGGCAAATGATGCTTTCCTAACTTACGTTGGTAAGCCAAAAAACCAATGTGCAGCCGCCTCTCCCGCCGGCTAGGCACGGCCTCAAAAAATATTTCTAAGTCCTTAATAATTTTGGTTAAAGTTGTTTGATAAACCAGGTCAAATTTTTTGACTAAGTTTTTCAAAATTTTGGTCTCGATTTCACTGATAACCTGCGCTCTTTTTCCCGGCAAATGCTTGTTAAAATAAGCAATGGCAGTTTTGACTTTTGCCAAAGGATAATCATAGCGAAACGCCGATTGGATAGTGACCGTGCGAATGCCAGAATATTCTGTTGCAAAATTCCGGCAGTTTTCCGGATTAAGTCCGCCGCGGAAAATTAAACTCCCCACGCCAATAATGGGATAACAAGGAATATTTTTTGCTTGGCTGAATTTCTCTATTTCTGATAAAGCGATTTTATTGGCTAAAACCGTCGTCACTGTTCCAGAAACCAAAGCCGGGTCGCTGTGAGCTAAAAAAGGCCGGAGATACTTGGGTTTGGCGCCAAAACGTTTCTGATGCA
>CAYHSQ010000092.1:0-1875 GCA_964359365.1 uncultured Candidatus Saccharibacteria bacterium
TTTGATTTGCCATAATTTTTTTTAATTCTTTAAAATAATTTCGACCTAACTATAACTTTTTTGTTTTAATTCTTAATGAATTCGACACGACTGATACCGAAGACATAGCCATAGCAAACCCTGCAAATACCGGCGAGAGCAACCAGCCAAATATTGGATAGAATAATCCAGATGCGAGCGGGATGCCTACTATATTATATATGAAAGCCCAGAAAAGATTTTGTTTTATTCCTCGCATCGTCATTTTAGAAAGTTTAATGGCTTTAACTAGTTTTGAAATATCTCCATGAAGAAGTGTTATCCCTGCAGATTCTATGGCCACGTCTGTACCCGTCCCCATAGCAATACCTACATCCGCCTGGGCTAACGCTGGCGCATCATTTACTCCGTCCCCTGCCATGGCTACAATTCTCCCTTGTCCTTGCAATTCTTTTATTTTCGCCAATTTATCTGCTGGCAATACATGAGCCACAACATCATCAATATCGACAAGTGAAGCCATGTGTTTCGCAGCCCTTTCATCATCCCCTGTGAGCATAACGACTTTTATGCCAAGCTTGTGCAGATCAGCGACTGCTTGCTTTGATTCTTTTTTTATTTCATCAGCAACCATGACAAAACCGAGAACCTCTTTAACAGTACTCAAAATCACTGGTGTTTTCCCTTGTGATGTAAATTTCTCAATTCTTGAAGCATCGAATACTAGACCTAGACTTTCAATAAGTTTTACATTTCCTGCAAAATATTCTACGCCATCTAATGTTCCTTTTACGCCCTTACCTTGAATCGCTTCAAAATTTATAATTTCTTTTATCGCTAGTTTTTTTGTTTCAGCATAATTTATAATTGCATGTGCTATTGGATGTTCTGATTTTTTCTCAAGTGAAGCAATTATAGATACGAATTCATTCTTGGCGAGGTCGGACATCGGGCTTCCTTGATGTTCGACCTCTAAAATTTCTATATCAACTAAAGTAGGTTTCCCTATTGTTATCGTCCCTGTTTTATCGACAATAACCGTATCTACTTTGTGAAGTTTTTCAAGTGTAGCAGCATCTTTAATTAAAATTCCTTCTTTGGCTCCCTTACCAACTCCTACTATTATCGCAGTCGGAGTGGCTAGGCCCAACGCGCATGGACAAGCGATAACCAAAATCCCCACAAATGACACCAATCCAAAAGACAATGCTTGCGAGAAACCGAGCGAACTTGTTCCTATCAAAAGCCATAATCCTAAAGTCAAAAATGCAATAACCAAAACAATTGGCACAAAAACACTCGATATTTTATCAGCGAGAGCTTGTATGGGCGCACGGCTTCCCTGTGCATCTTCAACCATTTTAATAATTTGCGCAAGTAAAGTTTCCGAACCGACTTTGGTCGCTTTAAATACAAATGCTCCACTTGTGTTGATAGTCGCCGCGACTACATCATCTCCAATCTTCTTCCCCACTGGCATCGGTTCTCCTGTCACCATAGATTCATCAATAAAAGAACTACCTTCGGTAATTATTCCATCTACAGGGATCTTTGCCCCCGGCTTTACCACAATCAAATCTCCATGCACGACATCATTTACAGAAATTTCTATCTCTTTACCGCTACGTAGAACTAGCGCAGTCTTTGCTTGCAAATTTAAAAGTTTTTCTATTGCATCACCCGTTTTAATTTTTGATCGAGCTTCTAAATATTTTCCAAGCGCAATAAAAGTAATTACAATTATAGTCACATCATAATAATTTACATCAACATTTATATAAGGTGCTAAAACCTCTTCAAACGCGGTGACAGCAAAACTATACAAATACGCTGTGAGCGTACCTATACCTATTAGTGTATCCATATTTGCCTTGCCATAACGAAGAAAACGATAAA
>CAYHSQ010000093.1:0-1815 GCA_964359365.1 uncultured Candidatus Saccharibacteria bacterium
CTCCTTCGCTGGCCGGCACGCTGCCGGCAATCAAGTATTTAGTCTGACCCGGTAAAATAAAACTATCGCCGGCTTGCTCTTTAACCAAAGCATCATTTACGTCTAACAATTTAAAAGTATAATAAAAACGGCTCAAGCCATAATTGGGATTGGGATTTTGCACTTTAGCGGCCAAATCATAAACGCCTGTTTTAAGCCTGATAACTTCTACCCATTCGGTCTGGATATCTTTTAAAGTTGCCCGTTCGCAGGAAATCTCGCAAGGCCCGCCGCAATCCACGCCTTCTTCTTTCTGATTTTGATTATTATCAAAACACGTCGCGCCTTGATGAAAAGCGCTAAAGTAAATCCAAAAACCTACCAGTAAAATAATCGCGGCTAAAATAGTACCGATAACAATTTGCTTACGCAGACGATAATCAATTTTCATTACTTCTATTATAAAACCCCTTGGCTTTTTCGTAAAGCGCCCGGCGACTTTTTAATCAAACAAAAAAAGCACGGTCTTGGCGACGACCTACTCTCGCTAAGGCTTAAGCCCTAACTACCATTGGCGCTGACCGGTTTAACTTCTCTGTTCGAAATGGGAAGAGGTTTTGCCCGGTCGCTTAAAGCCACCAAGACGGTGCTTTCTTTATGACAAACGGAATATCGTAGGAAAAAATAATTTAGCGTTCTGCGCTTTTTGAGCACAGGGTAGAGCAAGAATGATTTATTAGTACTCCTCGACTTAACGCCTTACGGCGCTTACATCTAGAGCCTATCAACCCCGTAATCTACAGGGAATCTATGATATCTAATCTTGGGGTCGGCTTCGCGCTTAGATGCTTTCAGCGCTTATCCGGTCCAGACATAGCTACCCAGCAATGCACTTGGCAGTGCAGCTGGCACACCAGCGGTCTGTTCCTCTCGGTCCTCTCGTACTAGAGAGAACTCCCCTCAAATATCCACGCCTGCAGCAGATAGAGACCAACCTGTCTCACGCATAATTTAGCAACTAGCGACTATTATTTAGCCACTAGCTCCAAACGCCCGTTATTACTAACGGTATGGACTATACCACCCTCTTACAATCTATAAGAGGATCGACGTATTAGCCGTCTCGATATAATAATCGTGGACGACTCTCGTCCCGCAACTTACGGGACTCAGTCTCTACGGGGCTAATAACTCTTCGTTTTCTCTTTTTAGAATAATTTAATTCTCTAAAGAGCTCTATCTTGTTCGCTAAAAATATAAAATCTTGCCTGTTTTTAATTCTGGATTTTAAATCCAAAATTTTTAACATTAATTCAGCTTGTTTCTTTTTCAGTAAAAGGAATGGGATCGTTTTTTCCAAAACTTTTTTAATCTCTTCTTTTTTCCCAATAATCCATTCTATAATCCCATCTTTCCGTTCACGTAAATAACCTAATCCGTATAAATTTTTCATTGCTTCAATTTTTACTTTTTCTTTTTTTGATTGAAAAAAAGCAACCGTTAAGGCAATTTGAAATCCAAACCGATAGGTTTGATTAGGTTTTAACTGAACATAGATGCTTCCATCGCCGTCCAGAAAACCAGCCAAATATGACCAATTATTTTTAGCAAAACTCATAAAAGAAAAATTACAGCTTCCCTCGGTATTATCCTAACATATGACAGGTTGAAATACAATTCAATGTTAGGACTTCACCGATATGAGTCGATTTTTACATCCTGATATCACTATCAGGAGCCGCCACACATACCTAACAGACGATATGTGTTGGTTGACGGTCTGAACCCAGCTCACGTACCTTTTTAATTGGCGAACAGCCAAACCCTTGGGAGCTT
>CAYHSQ010000094.1:0-1805 GCA_964359365.1 uncultured Candidatus Saccharibacteria bacterium
CGAGGTGTGAGTTAAAAGCAACCCTTGAAGATTGTCTAGCTGAGAATAAAAAGCGAGAAAAGAATCTTGCTCAGCTTTGGGAATGGATTTGATAAGGGTGTCGATCGAGCCTTCTAAATTAGTGATACGAGAATTTAAATAAGGCTTATAGCCAAATTCCAAACCAAGATAAGCCACAACAGAAGTTACGGCTATTAATAGAGAAAAAAGGAAGATGCGCCAAGGAAGACCAACTTCAGTAGTCTCTTTTTTCACTCCATCACTCTCGCTAAATTGGAATCCGCTAGGAGTTTGCATAAATTTTTCTTATTCAATAAATGGCTTGAGAGCGAGCCCTAAAGAAACCGCGAGCTCGGTACTTAAGTCGTTTAAGATTGGATCTAAGCGACGTTCGTAATAAATCCCTTCGAAAGAACTGGCTTTGTTTACTTCTAAATTAAGGGCCCTAGCAATATATTCTCTAAGTCCAATTAAGTTAGCACCGCCGCCCGTTAAGACCACGCGCTTAATATCTTCATGATGAAGATTAGCGTAGGAATCTTTCGCTCGCTTAGCCTCACTGATTATAACATCGATCACTGGCGTGAGTAATGTGGATAACTCCTTGTCGGCTTCGTAGTCAAAACTACCAAGACCTTTTTCGCGCTTTAGACCTTCGGCGCGAAGAGAATTAATACCTAAACTACGGGAAATAGCTTCGGTTAAAGAGCTACTAGAAAAATCGGATTGACTGATGTAATGCGGGGCGCGATTTTTAGCGACAATAAAAAGAGTGGAACGGGCACCAAGATCGATAATTAAAGTGGGCTCGGGGGTGTTGCCCAAAAGCCTAGCGGTGGAAAAAACTTCTAGCTCTAAACTTTCTAAGTCAAGGCCTGCGAGACGGAAGATTTTTTGATATTGATCGAGATAATTTTTAGGGACAGCAATAAGAAAAAGCTGTTGCTGTTTCACACCCTTATCGTCGAGGCGCTCCCCTACCTTAACCCAATCAAGAGCAACAGAATCCATGGGTAAGGGAATGTATTGCTTGGCTTTAAAATTTAGAGTTTGGCGAACTTCTTTTTCAGACATCATCGGAATCTCGATTGAAGTACTAAAAGACGAAAAGGCGGGCAAGGAGGCAAAAACTCTTTTAGCCTTGAAGCCGGCTCGCTTATAGATAACTTTTAAGTAGCTAGCAATTTCTTCTTCGTAAAGCTTAACCGTCTTACTTTGGAAAACCGCATTACTCCTTTCTAAATGAGAGAGGTTTTCAAAAAGAGCGTAGTTGTCGAGATGTGGACCACTACTCCCCGGCGAAACTTCCGCGATCTTAATACTCGTGCCACCAATGTCGATGCCAAGTGTCGCTTTGTTTTGAAAAAAGTTTAGAAGGGCCATGTATAATATAAGTATAGCAGAAGATTGTCATGGGATAATTCTTGCGAATAATCCCTCGCAATGACAAACTGGAAATGATGTGGCAGAAATTAAAAAACTTTTGTTTAGACTTGGTGTTTCCGGCAATTTGCGCACATTGTGGAAGAAATACACAGACGACGGAGATGATCCTCTGCGTAGAATGCCTTAATAAAATTAAATTGAATGATCACACTTATTGCCCGGTGTGTATAAAGTGGCTTGTCCTGAGTAAGACCGAAGGGCTTGGCCAAGGCAAGTGCCATGAGCACCCACTGAAAGCGCTTTATGCGGCGGCTAATTATGAAGATCCTGAGGTGAGAACTTTAATTAAGAAGTTAAAATACGATAGTTGGAGTCGGGTAGCGAATCATTTAGCTTCGCCGATTCATAATTATTTAGAA
>CAYHSQ010000095.1:0-1774 GCA_964359365.1 uncultured Candidatus Saccharibacteria bacterium
TGATTCCCAAAAAATTAAATTTTCGAACTCGAAGAAGTAATTATCGAAGATTTTTTCCAAATAATCCTCCCCTAGTTCGTAACCGCCATCGCGGTTTTTTAATAAGTATTTTTTGAAACCATGTTTGGGCCCGTGATTTAAAATTTGAGACAACAAAAGCTCGCCGCGATTAATTAGGCCGTCCAACTCCTTATTTTCGTCGGTTTTTAAATCCTCTAAAAGCAATAGGCCTACCTTTAAGATTTCCACCAAAGCCTCATAATCCTTGCGCTCAAGCTTCAGATCCATTGGACTTAGCCTAGCAAAGAAACGCCATTTTTTCAATGGGGATAAGCCCTATTTGGCTTTATAAGCAAATCTGATTAGAATAAATGGATATCTGTGTCATCCCGGCTTGCAGTGAACTTTCCGAATCTGAATGAAATAACGGGATCTGACCCCTAAAAAATATGAAGCGTGAACACTTAATTTTAGCTTTAATCTTGTTAGTTTTAATGGTTTTATTTTGGGTCGCCAAGGGTTACGGCGAAGAAAAAATAGATAATTCAGATTCAGATAATCAAGCTTTTATTACTAATTAAAAAGCTGGAGTGCCGTCTTATTTAGACTTCAAAATATCGTTATACTTCCTTAATTCTTCTAAAATAGTGTCTTTAAGGTCGTCGATGGCTGAGTGAAGATCTGCGCCCTCAACTTCGGCTCTTAAAGACTTGAGGGGTAAATGTAAATTAATTACGGCCTTATAAATATCTCCCTTATTATGATGGTTACTAGTTTTAGCGAGCTCTACTTGAGCCTCCACGGCGTCGCTCTCATAATGAGTTAAAAGTTTTGGTAAGGCCTGAAGTTTAGAATCTAGGTATTGAGAAGTGGATTCAGGAAGGATGAGGTTGGTCGTCTTAATTAAAATTTTCATACCTAAAACATAGCTCTAAAAGCATTTTTTGCAAAGACTTTAAAAACTCTCATTATAAAATCTAATTCAGTAGGCTTGCACTGAGCCCGCCGAAGTGCGGAGAGGGAGAGATTCGAACTCTCGATGGAGTTTCCCCCATAACAGTTTTCAAGACTGTCTCCTTAAACCACTCGGACACCTCTCCAATAATGAGCTTACTTTAGCCTAAATCGAGAGTTTTGGCAAAGAAAGGCTTATTTTTTATTCCCTTCTGGCTTAGCTTTGGGGAATCTTAGTTTCACTGGTGGGCCATAAGTGCCACTTAAATCTACAATATTATCCATGGCTAACGCGGCTGGGCTGATACCGGGAGGATTGAGATAGAAATACTCAACTGTGGGTGGGAAAAATGGTATTAAAGAGGGGTGGACGATACGGATTCTGTTTACAATGCCAGTTTGAGTTAGGGTCGTCGCTACAAACTCAGAGCAAAAATATTCGTCGGGGCAATCTTCAGTCGGTGGCTTACGTGTTAAGAGTGGCGGTCTAACTTTAAAACCAAGACCCGCTATTTGCTGCATTTTACTTGGAGAAAAAGCGTCGTCTTTATGCTCAAGAATAAATTCGGTTAATTCTTTAGATTTTTCAGCTGTTAAATCCACAAGTGGATCGCGCTTCCAAATACCACCATTCTTACTTTCTATCACTTCGTTATTAAGATACTTATCTGGATTTTCTTCAATAATTAAGCCGGTTTTAATGTCGGAGCTCGAGCCTAAACCGAAAGGGCCTTTGCCACCAAGAAAATGAGCTAATTTATCCACGCCGTCTTTATCTTTAAAAATAATGCCCGCATGATTAAAGGCGCCGCCAGTTACT
>CAYHSQ010000096.1:0-1768 GCA_964359365.1 uncultured Candidatus Saccharibacteria bacterium
ATTTTTTTAATTTTATCGAACATCATCAAAACTAACGAAAAGATTCCAAAACTAACAAGTCCCAAAATGAGGACAACGTGATATAAACTCACTTTGGTTAACCTTATCCACCAAAAGAACCAGATGTATAAAACAAATCCAGTTCTAGTGTATTTCCTTTTGAATTCTTCTCCTCCTCTAATACTGACATCAACATCTGGGAAAAGAATCCAGCCGAAAATATTTGTCAAAAAAGGAACAGACGCGACTAATAAATATATAATTACCACTGGAACACCTATGAGAAACGCATATGGTAATAGCAACAATAAGTAATCGACAAGAAATTTTATCATCTTCCTCTCCTCTATATTATTTATGAATTTATCAAACAGCTAAATGCCGTTTGTACTTTTCTGTAAAAAATACTAACATAACATAAGATAAAAATCAAGTATCAATTCTTAAATTCTACCCTACAACCTACCGCCTAAAACCTACAACCTTCTGTTAATTTTGCTTTTTTAATGAACTTCTGATATATTGTCAGCAATGAAAATACTGGTCGGCATATTGCCTTATATACAAATCGGGCTTTCAATTCTTCTGATAACTCTGGTATTATTACAGAAATCGGGAGCGGGAGTGGGTGGAGCATTCGGGGGAGGCGACAGCTTCAGCTCCGGCTTTCACACTAGAAGAGGTTTCGAAAAAACATTATTTCGCTTAACCATCGTGATAGGTATTTTATTTGTGGCAACAACATTTATCGCATCCATTGGCAAAAATTGGCTTATCTAAATAGAACTTGCTCGCTTGGCGCATTTCTTCGTTGCTTTGATCATCTGTTGCCGCACAATATTAATTCATACAGTTTGGTCTCAAGCCTCGCTCGCGCCCCCGCCCGATCAGATTAAATTTCAATCTATTAGAACTTACGCAATTGGATGCAGTTCAACCCGCCCGTACCGAAACGGTACGTTTCGGGCGGGGGCGCAAGCGAGAAGCGACTGAAGCATACTTCATAGTATGATGAGGGAGTCTCGGAGCGAAGCAACGAAGAAATGCGCCAAGTGCGTAAGTTCTAATAAATAAAAATCTGTGAAAGAGAAAAATATGCAAATAAATAAAAAGGGTTGGATTATCTCCAAGCGAAACAATGCAATGAAGGCTATTGCTTCTTTTTCATTACTCGAAAAAATTATCTTCTATTCGCTTTTAATAGTCTTTATCTGCTCAAGCGCCATTTTGCTCTGGAAAGTTAATAATTCTTACCTTGTTGAATTCCCCGGGTACGGCGGACAGCTAAAAGAAGGCCTTGTCGGATCGCCTAGATTTGTGAATCCCATACTGGCTATGAGCGACGCGGATCGGGATATGACTTTCCTAACATATTCAGGACTAATGAAATCAAATACGGATGGGAGTCTTTCGCCAGATATAGCGTCGAGTTATAAAATTTCGGACGACGGCCTCATCTACAGATTCACAATTAAGGATGATATTTATTTTCATGATGGTAAAAAGCTGACAGCCGACGATATCGAATTTACAATCAATAAGACTCAGGACTCGGCGCTGAAAAGTCCCAAGAGGGCTAGCTGGGACGGGGTGGCCGTAAACAAGATAAACGAAAGAGAAATAGAATTTGTCTTAAAGCAGCCCTATTCCCCATTTTTAGAAAACACAACTATGGGGATTCTGCCAAAGCATATTTGGTCAAACCTTGAAAGCGATCAATTTGCATTCAGTATTTCTAACATAGAACCTGTGGTATCGGGACCTTATA
>CAYHSQ010000097.1:0-1752 GCA_964359365.1 uncultured Candidatus Saccharibacteria bacterium
GACAGTCTTTTACAAACCGCTTGAAAGGGCGGTTTTTGTTTAATATTAACCCCGTTAGACTGCTCGCTATATCTAATGGGGTTGACTTTTTTATCTAAATCTGCTAGAATGTACTTAAGTTGCAACTTCGCAACTCCCGCACATTCAAAGAGGTGAATCATGTTCCAACTGCTCCAGTCTCTGAATCCCGTTGCGTTCGCTCTGCTTGCCATTACCGCCTGCATGACTTTCGTGGCGGCCATCGCTTTCACAGTGAGCCATGTCACACGCTTCCAAAAGCCGTATCGCTTCGTCCTCTCTCGTGACGGCTTCGACATGGCCCGAGGCGATGACTTCGACGAAATGGTCAGTCTCGCCCGAAAAGACACGGGGAGTCGACCAGCTTCTGGTTGGGTTTACGATGTCACGGACTACGGGGCCAACGGGGCAGAATGTTCTCACCACACCGTTTTGCGACATTAGTCTGCCCAAGAATACTGGGTAGACAAAGTCGCGAACGGTCCAAGACAAACGCTCGACACTTCACCAAACTTTGGCTGAAGATGTGTCGAGCGTTTTTTTATTTTATTTGACTTTTTTAAAATATAATTTTAGAGTAATGTTGTGAAATAACTGCCCGAAGCATCCTAAAAGGAGATCGCTGATGTTTGATAAAAATACGATTTTAAATGTTTTTTTGGTAATCTGCTTTCTTGGATTCGCGATCTACATCATGTTTTTAGCTAAAAGAAAGTCTTTGTTTGGTAAATCGAGATACGTCATCCGCAAAACGAATAATGGGAAGAACTTACCCACAACTATTAGTGAACCGAGATACATCCTCTACAGAACAGATGGCGAAGAAGATTTAATGACCACTGTTAAGATAAGTGAGGGTAACGATAGAAATAAACTCATAAGAGAGGCTCCCCTATTAGATCCTAGCTCTGGATATTATTACGTAGTTTGGGATAGGACTGAACATGAAGAAATGGTGGCCGAACGAACTAGCTGGTATTACGAGCAGCAAAGTAACCGATAGCTGCTAAATTTATGCAAACCGCTTGAAAGAGCGGTTTTTGATTTGTGGGGAATAAAAAATTAGAATGAGGTTATGCAAAAAGGTAAATTTGCCATGTTTGGGGCGGGATGTTTTTGGGGGGTGGAGGAATTATTTCGAGAATTGCCTGGGGTGATTGAGACTTTGGTTGGTTATAGTGGGGGTAAAACTGATAATCCGACTTACGAAGAAGTTTGCACCGACACAAGTGGGCACGCGGAAGTGGTCTTAGTGAAATATGATCCGGAAAAAATTAAATACGAAGCTTTGTTAAAAATCTTTTGGGAGAATCATAACCCGACGACACCCGATCAACAGGGGCCGGATTTTGGCTCGCAATATCGCTCGGCAATTTTTTATTATGACGAAGAGCAAAAAGCGGCAGCTATTAAATCTAAGGAGGATTTGGAAAAGGCGCGGGTATTTGGATTTAATAGGATTGTGACAGAGATTGAGCCGGCGAAACCATTTTTTAAAGCGGAGGAATATCATCAGCAGTATTTACATAAGCGTGGGGCGAAGACGTGTCATTTTTAAAAAGGTAGATTTCGAAATATCTGTCATTCAGAGGCAAATTTTATTTAATTTATTTTTATCAATATTGAGTAGATTCCACGTCACAATTCCGAATTGATTCTTTGGGGAATCAAACGGAATTGGACTCTGAATGACAATAATAAAAAAATAAATTAACTATAAAGTTTAGCCGTGGA
>CAYHSQ010000098.1:0-1746 GCA_964359365.1 uncultured Candidatus Saccharibacteria bacterium
TTCTTTGGCAATCTTGGTTTTGTCACGGCTTACTATATAATGCGGTTCAAAATTGTGCTCCACATCAACTCCCAGCTTGCTTTTTGGTAAATCGCGCACATGGCCAAAAGAAGACTTTACGATAAAGTTTCTGCCCAAAAATTTGGAAATTGTTTTGGCTTTAGTGGGGGATTCTACGATGACAAGGGTTTTCATAGATAAATTGTAAGTTGGATTCCCCGCTTGGGCGGGGTAGGGGTGGGTGAGCCATCGGGGATATACTCGCATTCCGTGACAGTCCGTCGCAGGACGGAAATATTATTCATATATAGGTTTATATAATAGGATAACCTAAAAAACCGATAAAGTCAACCCTATGCACTTGTCCACGATGTGGTCATCCTGTACACCCAGCTTATTTCATCACCGACATATAATTTTTGAGCAGGAAGACGGCCTCTTTTCTTAAGTGAGTTTTGACCCACGCTTTTTCTTTTTCACCCGGTAACAATTCAGCCAGCCCTCGCAAGATCTCATTGTCTTTGACCGCCGCGATTACTGGAATGCAATCAGCCATATGTTCTTTGATAGTTTTGCCGGTTCTCGTTTTAACCACTTCGGCATTAATATCCCAATTATTCTTGGCAAAAAACCAAATATCATAGATATCACGCATGGCAAGCAATCGTCGGTCAGTCAGCGCGGAAAGCTTACTTGCAAAGAGGTAGTCTTTTTTGCCAGCAAGCATAGAAATTCCAAGATATTCTTTCAGTTCGTAATGTTCTTTAATATCTGGCATTAGAATTCTCACACTCACTTCAACTTTTACGTTATGATTGGCATCTCCATAGGAGAGCAGGAAGAAAATAGTGTTTCGTTTTATATAATTATCTTTAACCTCTCCGTATTTCTCTAACATGCCGCCGATTTTTTCGTACACCAGCTTTTGTGCGGCTTCATCGGTTGAGAATAGGTCAAAGTCCAGATCAACAGAAAATCTGGTCAGGCCGTAGAAAAAGTATGCGCAGGTGCCACCTTTGAATCCAATAAGGGAAGAAATGGAAGTATCGGAATAGATATCTCTCAAAATCTGTCCCATGACGAGCTGATATTTTTCTTTATTGAGCATGTTTTTGGTATTTAGCCAGCCGCTTTATTAGTTGCCTGTTATCATAAATTTTTACAAGTTCAAAGCATAGTTCCCAGTTAATGGATCGCAGATTGTCGAAATAAAATTTAGGAGATAAGTAGATGGTGTCGAGGAATGCTCGCTCCGGTGTGGCGATGCTGTAATTCTTTTCATTCTTGATGCCGAGCGCGTTATAGAGGACGCTGTCTTTTAGTTTTCTAAACGTGATGGTGTGATTGCCAATTTTTTTTGTAGTGGGATAGGGACCGGCGACAAAGATTGAGTCATGATGTTGGAAAATAATGCCCGCTTCCCTCAGAACTGTCTCAAAGCTTATGTAAGAAGGAGTATAGATACTGGTTGCCAGTTCTTTGATATCGTATTCTTTGCTCTTGGCGAATACACCGCGAGTCAAACGGATCAGCGATCCTTGTTTAGCGTAGTATTTG
Source organism: uncultured Candidatus Saccharibacteria bacterium (assembly GCA_964359365.1). Taxonomy (GTDB): domain Bacteria; phylum Patescibacteriota; class Minisyncoccia; order UBA6257; family UBA11618; genus JAHFLM01. The sequence goes on from CAYHSQ010000098.1 coordinate 1,558, forward strand.
ATCTTTGAGATAAGATTGACTGTGTTAGTTTCTCCCCAAATCAAAGCAATATCCTTTATGGTTAGGATTGTCTTTGGAGATTGGTAAAGTTTGGCAATAAGGTTGTCGGTAGCCATATATCAGTATGTTTAATGGAAAGGCGGTATTTTCACCCTTCCATTGTATATTATTAAATAAAAGTAGTCAAAT